>NZ_JALBGZ010001329.1:0-838 GCF_023006515.1 Bradyrhizobium sp. PRIMUS42 | reverse complement strand
TGGATCGCCGGCCGGAAGCGCGCCCGCCTTCTTGGCGAGCTTGTCGACAAACGACGCGGCGACGGCCTCATCCACGATCACCCGCTCGGTCGACATGCAGACCTGGCCTTGGTTGATGAAGGCGCCGAACGCCACGGCCGCGACGGCGGCATCGAGATCGGCATCGTCGAGCACGACCAGCGGCGCCTTGCCGCCGAGTTCGAGCAGCACGGGTTTGAGATGCCGCCCGGCGAGTTCGGCGACCACGCGGCCGACGCGGGTCGACCCGGTGAAGTTGATCCGCCTGACCGCCGGATTGGCGATCAGCCGCTCCACGACGGCGGCCGCCTCAGCCGGCGCATTGGTCACGATATTGACGACACCGGGCGGGAAACCGGCGTCACGAAAGACGTCACCGATCAACCGGTGCGTCCCCGGACAAAGTTCGGACGCCTTAAGCACGACGGTGTTGCCGCAAGCAAGCGGCGTCGCCACAGCACGGACCCCGAGAATGATCGGCGCATTCCACGGCGCGATTCCCAGGCACACGCCGGCCGGCTGGCGAACCGACATCGAAATGCATCCTGGCTTGTCGGAGGGGATGACCTCGCCGGCGATCTGGGTCGTCAGCGACGCTGCTTCGCGCAGCATGCCGGTGGCAAGCTTCACGTTGAAGCCGGACCACACATCGGTCGTGCCGATCTCGGCCATCATGATCTTGATGAAGGCATCGCGCTTGGCCTCGAGCACGTCGGCAGCCTTCAAGAGCAGACTGCGCCTCGCGTTCGGACCGAGCGCCGACCATCCCGGCAAGGCGGCAGCAGCCGCCGCAGCCGCCGCATCCGCGTCCGAAACCGTC
>NZ_JALBGZ010001328.1:0-842 GCF_023006515.1 Bradyrhizobium sp. PRIMUS42 | reverse complement strand
CGCCCATTAATGCGGCGCACGCCAACTAGAGCGGCGCACGTCGATTAACGCTCGTCGCTGTAGACGCGATCGTCCGGCGCCTGCGGGCCCGCGGTGCCGCGCGAGGCAAGCGCCACGAAGCCGGCATAGCCGGACAGGTTGAGCAAGACTTCGAGCCACGCGGGCATGTCGGCCTCTTCCGCTCAGCGTGAGAGAGGACTCAACGTCCGCGCGCAATCCTGGTTCCCTGCTCCTCGCGAAGAAACTAGACCGGAGAGGAGGGGTCGAGCCGGCGCCCGAGGGCGGCAACGGATTCGCTCGACGGCTGCTCTTTCAGGAACTCGGCGATGGCCCGCGCCAGCTCGCGGTCACTCATCGGCGTCGGCGGCGAGCGCAACGCGCCGACCCCGAAGCTGCGGACGATCTCGTCGTAATGCTGATCGTCGGATCTGGGAACCATCTTGCGGATGCGGGCCAGCAAAGCAGATAAGGGCAAACCTTCCTCCATCGTTCGCCCCGCTGGCAGCAATCGTCTTGTGCTGCCACCTGCTCCCCGTGAAACTGAAAACCCCGCCAGCATCGCGGAGATGCTGACGGGGCTTCGTGCTGTTGCCTCAACCCGGATGGCGGAGGCTCCCGCACTTGACGAGGCAATGCGCGCCCGGCGATTTCGTTCCGAGTTCCGTCGACATTTTTTGCGGCGGCGGGTTCCGCAGCCTGCGCGCAACCATCGCAGGCGTTCATCGTTACCTCCGCAAGACGCGAAGGAGGACAGCATGAAGAAGACATTGGCAGTTCTGGCCACCGTCGCAGCCGTCGGCGTGACCGCGGTTGCAGCCCCGGCGCCTGCCGAGGCGCGCGGT
>NZ_JALBGZ010001327.1:0-844 GCF_023006515.1 Bradyrhizobium sp. PRIMUS42 | reverse complement strand
GGCGACGATCTGCACGCCGATCGGCAGCGGCTCAAGCGGCACCGGCACCGCGACCACCGGCAGGCCGATGAAGGAGATCGGCTGGGTGTGGACGCCGATATTGGCGCGCACCGGCAGCTCCACGCCGTCGAGATTGAAGTTCACCTGGCCGAGCTTTGGCGCGGTGCAGGGCGTTGCCGGCGCCAGCAGCACGTCGACCGATCTAAAGATCTCGGCAAGCTGGGCGCGGTACCAGCGGCGGAATTTCTGCGCGCGGTCGACCATGGGCGCGGGTACCATCGCGCCGGCGATCAGCCGGTCGCGCACCGCGGGATCGAAATCGTTCGGACGCTTGCGCAGGCGGTCGAGGTGGAGCGAAGCGCCTTCGGTGGTGGTGATGACATAGGCCGCCGCGCGGGCGCGCGCGGCTTCTGGGATGTCCACGACTTGCGTTGTGCCAAGCGCCTTGGCAACGCGGCTGACGGCCTCGACCGCTTCCGGAAACACGTTCTTCTGGAAATACCCGCCGGCGACGGCGATGCGCAGGTCCGAGACAGGATTGGCGATCAGCGGCAGCGTCGGCTCCAGTCCGCGCGTCGTGCAGGCGCTGTCGTCCGCGTCAGGTCCCTGCATCACGTCATAGGCGAGCGCGAGATCGGTGACGGACCGTGCGAACGGGCCGAGGTGATCGAGGCTCGCGACGAACGGAAAGGATCGTGCCCGCGACAGCCGGCCATAGGTCGGCTTCAAACCAAAGATGCCGCAGAAGGAGGACGGCACGCGGATCGAGCCGTTGGTGTCCGAGCCCAGCGCGATCGGCACCAGCGCGCCGCCGACGGCGCTGCCCGAACCACCGGACGAGCCG
>NZ_JALBGZ010001326.1:0-844 GCF_023006515.1 Bradyrhizobium sp. PRIMUS42 | reverse complement strand
AGGCCGTCGTGGTCGGCGATATCTCGCTGACGACGATCGCGCCGGCAAGCCCGTTGGACCCTGCCCCGCCCGAGGCCGCGCCGGCCGCAATCACGCTGGCGCTGTCGGCCATCACCAGCAGGGTGTCGTAGGTCGAGATCGAGGTACTGCGGATGTGCGCGTCGGTCGCGTTGCCGCCCGTGGGATCGGCGATCGAGGCATAAGTCAGCCCGATGCCGACGCCGGCCTGGCCCCCCGCTATATAGAGCGAACCGCCGCCGATCGCGATGTTCGTCGTCTGGTAGGCGTCGACTTCGAGCGCGCGGTTGACGCCGGTGGATTGGCCCGTGATCGTCGAGCTCTCGATATAGGCGGTGGCGCTGTCGGTGATGATGCCGACGGAGGCCGACAGCGACGCCGCATTGGATTTCGACCCCGCCACGCCCAGAGCAACGACGGTTTCCGAGCCGCCATTGAGCGCCTGCACCGTCACCGAACTCTGGTTGTTCATGGTGGTGCCGTAGATATAGGCGAGCGTCGCATTGTCAGACATCGCCGCCGCGATTGCGCCGCCGATCGCAGCCCCCTGGGCAGACCCTCCGGCCAGATTGAGCGCCCCGGAGCCTGAACCATTATTGAGCATGGTGTCGTTGAGCGCCTGAACGATCGTATTCGTCACCACGGCACCGGTCGTCGTATACTTGTTGACCGTCGTGTTCTTGATATAGGCGCTGGTGCCGAGCGAGACGTCGCTGACCGACGAGCTGCCGGCGAGATCGAGGCTGAAGCCGCTGGTGCTCGATCCCGAGGTCGAACCGATTTTGCCCGCGGCCGTCGCCACGCCGGCGGTCCCGCCGGTCGAGGC
>NZ_JALBGZ010001325.1:0-845 GCF_023006515.1 Bradyrhizobium sp. PRIMUS42 | reverse complement strand
CCCGTGAAGCCGGCGCCGACCACCACCACCGTCGAACGCCCCGGCGACGGCGCGCTGCGCCCAAGCGAGGCGAGATGATCTTCGAGGCGGAGCGCCGCAGCATAGGTATCGACGTCGAAGGCATGCCCGGCAAGTCCGGGAATGGCGGGACGCATCACCTCGCTGCCGAGCGCCAGCACGAGGCGGTCATAATCCAGCGTCTCTGCGCCGCCGCTCGTGACCAGCGAGAGTTCGCGCCGTGCCGGATCGATGGCCTGGACCTCGCCGATACCATGGCCGACACCGATCGGATCGAGCAGTTGCGGCAGCGGCAGCGCGACCTCGTCGAGATCGGCTTCGTAGTTGCGCACGCGGATGTTGTGATAGGGATTGCGGTCGACGAGACGGATTTCGATGTCATCGTTCGCGCCGATCTCCTCGCGCTTGCGCGCAGCGCCGATGGCCGCCCACAGGCCTGCAAAGCCGGCGCCGAGCACGACGATACGGGCCATGTCCGCCTACTATACTTTCCAAAGCAATCCTGCGGTCTGGCCGCGCGGGCAATATAGCTCAACAGCCCGCATCGACCAACTGCGCCAGCGCCGCGCCGCTGCACGAAGTCGCGAGCTCACGCCTCGCGCAGTTCCGACGGCGTCGCGCCGAAGCGCTTGCGGAAGGCGCGGTTGAAATAGGACAAATCGGCAAAGCCCGAGGAATGCGCGATGTCGCTGATCTTGCGCGTCCTGGCGCGGGGATCGCCGAGCAGCTTGCGGGCCTGCAGCAGGCGCTGCTCCAGCACGAATTCGGTGAAGGTCGTGCCGGCCTGCTCGAACAGGCGCTGCGCCTGGCGCGGACTTAAGCCCGAG
>NZ_JALBGZ010001324.1:0-846 GCF_023006515.1 Bradyrhizobium sp. PRIMUS42 | reverse complement strand
GGGATCGACGAACAGCACCGGCCCGCAATCGGCGGTGGAGACGCCGAGCGCAATGCCGGGCGTTTTCGTCACCAGCGCATCGCCCTTCGGCCGCGGTCCGCTCGGCCACGTGCGATCTGCGACGAGGACGTCGGGTGAATGGATCTGGTGCAGGCTGAGGAAACGGTCCGCTGCGACGCCGACATGTTCGGCCATGCGGCGGCGGTTCTCCGCGACCAGGGCCTGATCGTCATTGGAGCCGAGCCCGCCGTTCAGCGCGGAATAGATGCCGCCGGAGACGCCGCCCTCGCGGGTGAAGAAGGCATGCCGCAGGCCGGGCACGGCCGACAGCAGCGACGAAGAAAGTGTCATGAGGCATCTCCGGCCTGCTCGAGATCGCTGAGCCCGGCAATGCCTGTCAGCTGCGGCTCGGAGATGCCGAGCACCTTGAACATCGAGCCCATGCCGCTGCGCCCGGTGTCCGTCAACCGCTTGAGGGCGATCGAAATGTCGGTGGCAACTTCCGGCGTTGCCTTCTGCATCAAGGCGGCCGCCCTTGTGTCGATGCCGATACGCTTGAGGAAGTCGCCTTGCGTCACCGGCCCGTGCACGCGCGCGCCGACATCCTCGGCGGCACGCGCCAGCGCCTGGAAGTCGACATGGGCGGTGACGTCGGCCTGCCCCGGCGCCTTCAAGGGATCGGCGAAGGTGTGGCGCGCAATCGCCTGGAACGTATCGCCGGCATCGCTGCGCAGATGGCCGTAGTCGATGATCAGCGCCGCGCCGTCCTGGTCGCGCACGCGCGTCGCAAGCTTCATGATCTCGCCGTCGGGTCGCCATTCGAACACGGCGCCGACCGGCGCGGCG
>NZ_JALBGZ010001323.1:0-847 GCF_023006515.1 Bradyrhizobium sp. PRIMUS42 | reverse complement strand
ACTCGGGCCTGCGGGCGGCTCGTCTGCGGCACGCGAGGTGGCGACCGCCAGGTTCGCGGCGATGACTATGCCAAGGATCAATGCTCCGATCGCACGCATGACGCCCTCCTTGCGCGCCGCTAGCGCGCCAGCACGATAGAGACCTGGATCTGGCCGCGCGTGCGCAACACCTCCAGCGCCACGTCGTCGCCGTGGCGGCTGACGCGAAGATCGACGCTGGACTCGCCCAGGCGCAGGTCGCGCAGGATCACCTCGTGGAGGAATGTCGGCAGATGCGGGTTGCGCAGACGAATTTCGCCGCGCACCACGTCGAATTCGAGGCCGAGGGCCGCTTCCAGCAGTGTGAACGGCGTCGCGCTGGCCCAGGCCTGCGGCGCACAGGCGACCGGATAGAGCGTCGGGCCGCGCCGCTTTTCGCGCCGGAAGCCGCAGAACAATTCGGGCAACCGGCGCAGGTCCATGTAGGTCGCCGCGTCGAACAGTCCCTTGAAGACATGCGCCACCGAGTGCTTGAGGCCGTAGCGCGCAAGCCCGAGCGCGATCAGCGCGTTGTCGTGCGGCCAGATCGACCCGTCATGATAGGACATCGGGTTGTAACGGACCTCGCCTTGCGCGACGGTGCGGATGCCCCAGCCCGAGAAGAAATGCGGCCGCATCAGATCGGCTGCGACAAGGCGGGCGCGGTCCTCGCGGATCATGCCGCTGAACAGGACCTGACCGGCGTTCGAGGTCCGCACTTTGCACGGCTGCTTCTTGCCGTCGAGGGCGAGCGCATAGGTGCCGAGCTCCTCGCACCAGAACGCCGTCTCGAAGCGCTCGGCCAGCGCCCTGGCCTCGGCCTCGAGCT
>NZ_JALBGZ010001322.1:0-848 GCF_023006515.1 Bradyrhizobium sp. PRIMUS42 | reverse complement strand
AACGTCGGTGCCGCGGCGGCGGAAGAGGTGATCGACGAGCTGCGCGACCATCTCTCTGGCGCCAACATGGTGTTCGTCACCGCCGGCATGGGCGGCGGTACCGGCACCGGTGCAGCTCCCGTGATCGCCAAGACCGCGCGCGACATGGGCATCCTCACCGTCGGCGTCGTGACCAAGCCGTTCCACTTCGAGGGCGGCCGCCGCATGCGCACCGCTGAAGCCGGCATCAACGAGCTTCACAAGGTCGTGGACACGCTCCTGATCATCCCGAACCAGAACCTGTTCCGGGTCGCCAACGAGAAGACCACCTTCGCCGACGCCTTCGCGATGGCCGACCAGGTGCTCTATTCGGGCGTTGCCTGCATCACCGACCTGATGGTGAAGGAAGGCCTGATCAACCTCGACTTCGCCGACGTCCGCGCCGTCATGCGCGAGATGGGCAAGGCGATGATGGGCACGGGCGAAGCCTCCGGCGACAAGCGCGCGCTGACCGCCGCTGAAGCTGCGATCGCGAACCCGCTGATCGACGATAGCTCGATGAAGGGCGCCAAGGGCCTCCTCATCTCGATCACCGGCGGCAAGGACCTCACCCTGTTCGAGGTCGACGAAGCCGCGACCCGCATCCGCGAGGAAGTCGACCAGGACGCCAACATCATCGTCGGCGCAACCTTCGACGAAGCGCTCGACGGACTGATCCGCGTCTCGGTCGTTGCCACGGGCATCGAGCAGGCCGCGATCGCCCGCAACATCGAGGAGGGCGGCTCGCTGACCATCATCGCGACCGCGCTGGTCGATACCGGCAGCCGCATGGACGAAGTCATCTTCGAAGAGTTCAAGGGCACCGGTAA
>NZ_JALBGZ010001321.1:0-850 GCF_023006515.1 Bradyrhizobium sp. PRIMUS42 | reverse complement strand
GTCCAGCATCTCGCCCGCGCGCAGATTGCGCTTGGCCACTGCCGCGACGTCGCCGCGGAAGCCGCTGGCCTGGCCAGTCGGCTCGCCTCGCAGCGCCGCGGATAGCACCGAGATGTTCAGCTCGAGCCCGATCAGATGATAGGGCTTGTACATGGCTGCGAAGCGCCCGCTGGAATCGGTCTTGAGGCCGTATTGCCTGAAGCAGCCGGCGGCGTAGTCGTTCGGCGCCTCCAGCACGACATAGACGCCCCAGCGCAGGTCGCGAAACACCGGCCGTCCGTCGCGCTCCAGCGAGGAGACGACTTCGACCACGCCGGGTCGCTCCAGCACGCCTCCGCGCGAGCGCGGCCGCATGATGTGCGGCAGATCGTCGACGCCGCAGGGCGGAAACAGAAGGCCGTCCGCGGGCACGTCGAGAGCGCAGGCGTTCGCGATTGCGGCCATCTCGATCGCCGATTTGGTGCCGTCGAGAAACGAGTTGAACATCTGCGGATTCATGCCGGCCGACTGCGCTTCGCCTGCGGTCAGGCCGTAATGCTGCCAGACGCCGTCCGGCGTCACGTCGTGATAGGCCGGCAGATATTTCGTGCCCTTGCCGGCAGCCACGACGCGAAAACCGGTGGCGCGGGCCCAATCGACCATCTCCGCCGTCAGCGCCGGCTGGTCGCCATAGGCGAGCGAATAGACCACGCCCGCCTTGCGCGCTTCCTCGGCGAGCAGCGGGCCCGCAAGCACGTCGGCTTCGACATTCACCATCACGATATGCTTGCCCGCCGCGATCGCGGCGCGCGCATGCTTGATCCCCACGGCCGGATTGCCGGTCGCCTCCACCACCACGTCCATCGCGCCG
>NZ_JALBGZ010001320.1:0-851 GCF_023006515.1 Bradyrhizobium sp. PRIMUS42 | reverse complement strand
CACGAGGTCTTCATGGCGCGGGCTGGCGACGCGATTGAGCACGACGCCCGCAAGCCTCACGCCGGGGCGATAATCGCGAAGGCCTGCGGCGATCGCCGCCGCCGTTTGTGCTTGACCTGAGGGGTCGATCACCAGAACCACCGGCCAGCCCAGCATCTCCGCGATATCGGCGGTGGCACCGGTGCCGGAGACGCCGCGCGCGGCGACGCCGTCGAACAGGCCCATCGAGCCCTCGGCAAGCACGACATCGGCATCCGCGCCGCGGCTGACGAGATGCGCGATTGTCCCGCGGTCCATCGCCCAGCTATCGACGTTGACGGAGGCCCGTCCCGTGGCGGCGGCGTGGAAGGCGGGATCGATGTAGTCAGGGCCGCTCTTGAAGCACTGTACGTTCAGGCCACGATTGCGCCAGGCGCGCGCGAGCGCCAGCGTCAGTGTGGTCTTGCCGACGCCGGAGGCCGGTGCGGAAATGACGAGGCTTGCTGCCATCACGACGCCTCCGGAAAGCGCGGTTCAGTGCCAACCGGCCGATAGCGACGGTCATAGTCGGCGGCATAGAGCCGGCTCTCGTCGAAATCCGCAGCGCCAAGCGTCTTGCCGACCAGGATCAGCGCGGTGCGCTCCATTTCCGTGCCGACGGCGGCATCGAGTGTGCCGAGCGTGGCGCGGACAATGCGCTGGTCCGGCCAGCTCGCGCGCCAGACGATCGCGACCGGGCAGTCCTCGCCATAATGCGGCGTGAGCTCGGCGACGACGTTGTCGAGCAGATGGATCGACAGATGGATCGCGAGCACCGCGCCGGTTGCGGCGAATGCGGCGAGCTTCTCGCCTTCAGGCATCGCGCTGGCGCG
>NZ_JALBGZ010000131.1:0-11469 GCF_023006515.1 Bradyrhizobium sp. PRIMUS42 | reverse complement strand
GTAGCCGGCGCCGCGATCGGCACCGCCGGCGCGATCGCCTCCGCACCGTTCCGCGCCTGGGACAATTCCTATGCCTACGACAATTCGTGGGATAACCGCGGTTGGGACAATCGCGGCTGGGACACCCGCAGCTACGCCGAACGTAACGGCTTCGTCTGTACGCCCGGCACCTGGTTCAAGGGCGCGGACGGCCGCCGGCATATCTGCCAGTAAGCGGCCCACATCGAATGCGACACCTCAGGCGGCCCCAGGGCCGCCTGATTCATGTCTTGCGCCGAGAAGCGCGGGTTCTGGACTTTCCAATCAAGTCTGGTATTGCGACGCGCACGGACAGACAGCTCCCGGCAACCTGCCGGGGCCCTGCCCCTATTCCAGCGTCGCCGGCTTAGCTCAGCGGTAGAGCAGCGGTTTTGTAAACCGAAGGTCGGGGGTTCAATCCCCTCAGCCGGCACCAGTGCCTACAATGGCTTACCGCAAAATGTAGCCCGGCTGTTTCCGCGCAATTCGTTTACGCGCTTTGGGGATACAAGGAGCTACATTCCAGGCGACGACGCTTTTCGGATTACTGCCCTCGAAGATCGATCGCCCAACGATTCCCTTCTCGCCCTAGATCTCCGCGCTATTTGCCCTCTCCCCTCTCCGATATCCCTCACGCGAGGTGACGCGCTCAAGATACGGAACGGCACTGTCGCAGATGCCGACGCCGTATTCGATCGCCCATGTCAGGCAGGTCGTCAGCAATATGTCGGCCGTGGTGAACTGGTTTCCCATGAGGTATTGACGGCCGTCGGACAGGGCAACATCGACATGGCGAAGTTGCGCGCGAAAATACTCAGCCGCCTTGGTCACCACCTCAGGAGCTTCGCCGTAGATATGCGCCAGCCCCTTGATGGTGCCGTGCCGCCTCATGACATACAGGCTCGTTGAATCCAGTTCGGTTACGATGAAGAAGCACCACTCGAGCCACTTCGCATAAAGCTTCGGGCAATTCGGAACGAGGCTGCCATCGGGCGTCCGGTGCTTGTTGGCGAGATAGGCTACGATCGCAGCACTTTCTCCAATGGTCAGGTCTCCGTCCTGCAGAAGCGGAATCTTCTGGCGCGGATTCAGCGCCGTATATTCCACCGTCTTGGTCTCTCCCGATCGCGCGAGGATCGGACGCGACATGTACGGAAGATCGAGCTCATGAAGCGCCCAATGCGCCCGAATGGTGCGTGACGTGCCGACACCCCACAGGATAAGATCGTCTGTCATCACCACCTCTCCACCGATGGACGCAGATCGAGTTCGTGGGTCCAGCCGTCTCTCGATTGTTGGTGAGCAAACCAGTAGGCTTCGGCGATGGACGTCGTTTTGGTTAGGCTATCGGGTGGAATTTCGCTGGCGCTGATTCCAGTTGCTGCCTTCATGCGCTGATGAATGGCTTCGCTATCAACGCCCGCGTCAATCAAAAGATGGACGACATGAATGTTCTTCGGTCCAAGCTCACGGGCCATCGCTTGGGCGACGGCCCGCAAGCCGAACTTCGCCGCCGAAAATGCTGCAAAGCCCTTTCCGCCCCGAACGCTAGCGGTCGCGCCGGTGAAAAGCATCGTACCCCGTCCACGTGTGGACATGTGCTTCGCCGCCTCACGGCCCACGAGAAAGCCCGCGTAGCAAGCAAGTTCCCAGGCCTTGAAAAACAGTTTCTCTGTTGTCTCCAGCAATGGCTTGTTCACGTTTGATCCAGCGTTGAAGAGACAAACTTCGATCGGACCGACATCTCTCTCGACATCCGCGAACAGTTTCTGAACTTCCTCTTCCTTGCGCGCATCGACGCTGTAGGCGCGGACGTCGTGTCCCTCCGCCTTCATCGAATCGACAAGCCCCTGCGACTTGGCAGCATCGCGCCGCGCGACACAGACAGAGTAACCGCCCTTTGCGAATCTCCGCGCCACGGCAGCGCCTATGGCATCGCCTGCGCCAACAAGAAGTGCGACTTTCATTCTATCCATCACTGTTCAATCTCCAGAAACCGAACCGCTCGTCTCGTCACCCGGCAGCCCTGACCGCCTTGCCAGCAATCATGGCGTCGATCGCCACGTCGCTGTAGCCGAGGTCGCGCAGTACGACGCGCGAGTGTTCACCTACCCGTGGCGCCGGACCACCGATGACGGCCTTGTTGACCTCGAAGATGGCCGCAGGCTTCGGCTGCCGCACCCGCCCCACCGTCGGCTGGTCGAACTCCTCGATCAGGCCGCGCGCCACAACCTGTTCGTTCTGGACGATCTCGCCGCGGCGCAAGATCGGCGAACACGGCACGTCGTTCTCGTCGAGCCGCTTCAGCCACTCAGCCGTGGTGTGATTTGCGATGTATTCCTGCATCTTGTTGATGCGCGCGGTGGCGTTTACAAAGCGCGCCCCCGGTGTGGCAAACCGCTCGTCCTCGGCCAGCTTCGGATCGCCCGACGCCTTGCAGAAACCCTGCCATTCGGAGTCCGAGATCGTGCCGCAGGTGATATAGCCGTCGAGCGTCTTGAACACGAGGTCCGGACGGTCGTTGGGGTCGGTGGTTGTGGCCTCGGCGCCGACCACCGTGTATTGCATCATGCCCTCCGGCCACAGATACGAGATCATGGCATCCAGCATCGCAACCTGGATGTGGTCGCCCTGCCCGGTCTTCTCACGGGCATACAGCGCCGACGACACCGCCTGCGCCGTGAACACCGAAGTCGTCTTGTCGCAAACGATGGTGCGGATCATCTGCGGGCGATTGGTCACCGGCTGCGACTGGATGTCGGCAAAACCGGACAGCGCCTGGACGATCGGATCATAGACGCGCTTCTTCACGTACGGCCCGCTGTCACCGACTCCGCTGATCGAGACATAAATCAGCCGCGGATACTTCTTGCGCAGCTGCTCGTGGCCGAGCCCGAGGCGCTTCATTGTGCCGGGACGGAAGTTCTGCACCAGCACATCCGCCTGCGCCGCGAGCTTGGCCAGCACCTCACGGCCCGTCTCGCTCTTGATATCGATCGAAAGGGAGCGCTTGCCGCGATTGCATGATACGAACAGCGCCGAGAATTCACCGGCCGCGTCAATCAGCGTCCGGCTCCGGCGGGTGCCGTCGCCGCTGGTCGGCTCGATCTTGAGCACATCCGCACCCTGATCGGCCAGAAACATCGTCGCATATGGACCCGACACCACCGCCGTCAGATCCAGGACGCGAACTCCACTCAAAGGTCCTGGCATTTCTTCACTTCCTCCGTTGATGCTTCGTCTTCAGCTTCAATGTCACACGCTCAAATACGTGCGCCTGATATCGTCGTTTGCGATCAGCGATTGCGTGTCGCCGGCGAATTGAACCCGCCCCTGGCTGAGCACGTAGACATGGTCAGCCAGCTGGGTCGCGAGGTGATAGTTCTGCTCCACCAGCAGAATGGGCGTTCCGGATGCCTTGATGTCCTTGAACACGGCCTCGAGCTTCTCGATGATCACCGGCGCCAGGCCTTCGCTGGGTTCGTCGAGAATCATGAGGTCAGGCCCAGCCACCAGCGCCCGCCCAATGGCCAGCATCTGCTGCTCGCCGCCGGACAATTGCCCGCCGAGACTCTTGCGCCGCTCGGCGAGGCGGGGAAAGATCTCGAACACATACTCCATGGGCTTACGCCGGGGCCGGTGCTTCGACGCGCCATAGGCAATGGCAAGATGCTCTTCGACAGTCACGGTCGGGAAGATACCGCGATCCTCCGGCACGAAAGCAATGCCGGATTTCACGATCCGATGTGTCGGCAGTCGTGTGATATCGATTCCATTGAAGACGACGCGGCCACGTCGCGCGGGCGTCAGCCCCAAGATCGAGCGCAGCGTCGTCGTCTTGCCAGCCCCGTTGCGACCGAGCACCGCCACGCACTGCGCGCCGGCCACGGAGAGATCAACGCCTTGCAGGATATGGCTTTCGCCATAGTAGGTGTGAAGATGCTCGACCTTAAGCATGGTGCTGCCCCAGATAAGCCTCGATCACCTGAGGATTGGACTGGATCTGGTCCTTCGTCCCTGTTGCGAGCACCCTGCCGTAACTCAGCACCGTGATGATGTCGCAGATCGCAAACACGACGTCCATGTCGTGTTCCACGAGCAGAATGGTCAACTCGGGCGACAAGCCGTTGATCAGCTTGATCAGACTGGCGCGCTCGTCAGGCGACGTTCCAGCCGCCGGCTCGTCCATCAGCAGGATTTTCGGCTCGGCACATAGTGCGATCGCGACTTCGAGTTGACGTTTCTGTCCGTAGGACAGTTCGTTGACGTTCCGGTGCAGCACCGTGTCCAGGTGCATCTGCTCGGCTGCGAAGTGCGCTTTTCGAACAACGTCGGCAAACGACCAGCACGACCGGAACACGGAATGTCGCGACGCATCAAATGCCTGGCATGCAACGCGCAGGTTCTCGAGGACAGTGACACTCTCAAGCAGCATGTTCTTCTGAAAGGAGCGTGAAAGACCGCCTCGCGTGACGAGGTCGGGCCGACCCTGCTGCACCGGGATACCCTGAATGAGAATTTCACCGCTGGTCGGCGGCTGCCAGCCCGTGATGAGGTTGAACAGCGTGGTTTTGCCGGCGCCATTGGGGCCGATCACAGCATGACGCTGCCCTGACGGCACCTTCAGATCGAGGTCACTGATGACCTGTAGCCCACCGAAGGCCTTGCGCAAGTTCCTGATTTCGAGCGCGCTCATTTCCGTTTTCCGATCAGCGTGCTGATGGAGCCTAGAACGCCGCCACGGAAAAACGCAACCACAAGCATGAAGAAGATACCGAAGAACAGATTGTACTCTTCGGTAATCATGCTCAGCGCCTGCTTGACCACGACGAAGACCGCGGCTCCCACAAACGGCCCAAGAATGACATTGGCGCCGCCGATGATGACCATCAGCACGCCCTCACCGCTCATCTGCCAGCTCATCGCATCGGGATTGACGAAGTAGGTGTACTGCGACTGAAGAATACCCGCGACCGCACAAATCACGGCAGCCAGCGCAAAGGATCCGATCTTGTAGTTGGCGACGGCATATCCCATCGACATCATGCGACGTTCGTTCTCACGGATGCCGACGAGAACGCTGCCGAACGGCGACGTTACGATCCGCCACAACATCAGCAGGGAGAGAACGGCGACAACAAGTACGTAGTAATAGAAGACGGTCGGGTTGTCCGCGCTCACACCGAGCAGCGACAGATCAGGGCGCGGAATTCCCGTCATCCCGTCCGACCCGTTGGTCCAGCGTAGCTTGATTGCCGCCCCATAGAACATTTGCGAGAATGCCAGTGTGATCAGGAGGAATTCAACGCCACGCGTCCGGGTGCAAATCGCGCCAATTGCCGCCGCAATCGCGGCCACGACCACAAGCGTGACCGGGGCAGAGATCCACAGCGGCCACCCCAACAAGGCTGTTCCGATCGCGATGCCGTAGCCACCAAACCCGAGAAACATCGCCTGCCCCAGGGATACGAGGCCCGTGTATCCGGTCAGAAGATTGATGCCGGACGCAAATACTCCCGCGATCATGACTTCGACTGCCAGTGTCGTGACATAGCCAGACACGAACGATGGCAACGCGCATAAGCCGACGGCGAAAAGCGCGAACAAGGCAGCGTATGCACGACGTGAAACGGGAGTCGCCAGACGCTTCAGCGCGCCAACTCCCTCTTCGCTCGAAAGGATGGCATCTGCGCTCATGCAACCCTCCCGACCGCGCCAAAAAGACCCTGCGGACGAAAGATCATCACGGCTATCAGAAGGATATAAATCGCAAACAGCTCGGCTTCCGGAAGGTAGGCCTGGGCGAACGTATCCGTCATGCCGACGATGAGCGAGGCGTAAAACGACCCCTTGAGATTGCCGAGGCCACCCACCACCACGACCACGAAAGTCGTGACGACAATTCCGATGCCCATGCTGGAATAGATGCTCATGACCGGGGCCGAAACGACTCCGGCAAATCCGGCAAGTGCGGAGCCGAACCCGAATACCAGCGCGAACAAGACATTGATGTTGATGCCGAGCGCCGTGACCATCTCCCGGTTGTCGACCCCGGCCCGCAGCGTGGCGCCGACCAGTGTGCGATCGATCACCAGGACAAGGGCGATGGCGATGGCAATGCCAACCGCGGTGATGAACAGGCGATAGATCGGATACTCAATTCCCAGCAGGGCGACACGGCCCTTCAGGAGATCAGGCGTGACAATGCTGTGAAATGCCGATCCATAGATATATTCGACTGCCCCGGCTGTTGCGAACAGCAGGCCGAACGTCAGCAGCGCGAGATCGAGGTGCGTCGACCGACCGCGCTGAGCCAGGGGCTGCAGTACGAAGAACTGCAGTACGAAGCCGGCCGCGAACGGCAGCAGCGGACCTATCAGCAGCGCAAGCCAGAATGAACCTGTTTTGTTGGCGACAACCAACCCGAAATAGGCCCCCATCGTAAAGAAAGCGCCGTGAGCCAAATTGAGAATGTTCATCAACCCGAAGATCAGCGTAAGGCCGACGGCGAGAAGGAACACCAACATGCTCAGTTGCACGCCATTGAGTAGTTGAATCAGGAAAGGCTGCATGCTTCACCCAAATTCGAGGAAACGCGAGCTCCGCTGGGCGAAGTTCGGCTCGGATCAGAACGATTTCGTGCAGCCTGGCAGATCGCCAGCACCCGGAAACTGGTCCAGGGGCTTACGCTGCATCTTGCCGTCGGGACCCTTGACGACCTCGACGACGTAGACCTTCTCGAGCAACGCGCTGTTCTGCGCGTTGAACTTGATCTTTCCGCGCGGCGAATCGAAGGTCAGGTCCCGCATCGTCGCAATGAACTTCGCGCGGTCTTCCGGCATCTGGCCGCCGAGCTTTTCGAGGGTGAGCATGATCGCCTTGCCGTTGTCGTAGCCAAGGGCTGCGCTCACGTCGGGATCCTGCTTGTACTTCGCGTTATAGGCCTTCACAAATTTCTGATTCACCTCGGTTTCGATGCTAGGGTAGTGCGTGGCAACGTGCTGAGCATTGAGCGCCAGATCGCCGAGCGCGGGCCACAACGCCTCGTCATAAACCCAGTGATCGCCGATAAACGGAATCTTGGTTCGCAGACCGAAATCGGCGTGCTGCTTGACGACTTGGATTGCTTCCGCGCCTGCATAGAATGCGTAGATGATTTGCGCGCCGGAGTTGGCGGCCTGCGTCAAGGCGGCGCTGTAGTCCTTGGTCTTCTGGAACGGCGTCCAGATTTCCTCGATCACCTTTCCGCCATTGTCTTCAAAGCCGCGCTTGAACCCGCCGATAAATGCGCGGCCCGCAGAGTAATCAGGCCCCATCGTCACGGCGGTCTTGACCCCCTTGCCCGCCCAGTACTTGCCGGAGGCGTATTCAAAGCCGTTGGCGCTGAACGACGTGCGCGCTATGTATGGACTGCAGAACTTACCGGTGATCTCGTCCGCAAAGGCGTTCACGAACACCATCGGCATCTTGTTCTTGTCGGCAAGTTCCGAGATTGCAATCGCGACATTCGAGCCGACGACACCGGCAACCAGGTCGACCTTGTCCGACTGAACGAACTTGTTGAATTTCTGAACGCCCACGCTGGGCGTCAATTCGTCGTCTGCGCGGATAATCTCAATGGGACGACCGTTACTCTTGTTGCCGAACTCTTCCAATGCGATTTGAAAGCCGCGATCAATGCTTTCCGCCGGAACTGCATAGACGCCCTTGTACGGCAGCATCAGGCCGATCTTGATGGCGCCCTTCTCCTGCGCGTGCGTCGGCACGGCGGCCGATGCCGCGAGGCCGATCGCTCCGGCGAAACCAATGAGCGCATATCCCTTGAAAGAAATTGTCATTCCGCTCTCCCTTGTGCCGGGCGGTTCCGCCCGGAGACTCCCCCTTGAGCCACGGCTGGGCGGCCGTGGTCTGCCTGGATTTTTATGGGAGAGTGTTAGATCGCCAAGCTGATCCCGACTTGCAGGATAGCGCCACCGCCTCCGGAAAAGCGCCATGTAGTCCCGGAAGCGGACGGCGCATTCAGAGCGGGGCATTGCCTATGACAGGTAACGCTGACGGAACGAGGAGGGAGTGATGCCGGTCGCCTTCTTGAAACTTGTCGAGAAATGCTGGGCGTCATTGAAACCGACCGCAAGGGCCACATCGACAATACTGTCGTCCGTTTCTGACAGCCGTCGCTTTGCCTCGTCGATTCGAAGCGAAAGAACGTAATTGTACGGCGTCACGCCGACGCTTTCCTGAAATGCGCGCAGGAAGTGCCGCTTGCTCAATCCGGCGATTTCGGAAAGTTCTGCGAGAGATATCGGCTGGGTAAGGTTCTCGCGCACATACTCCTCAACACACCGTAGGCTTCGGCCCGGCAGTCCACCGCGCAGCTTGTTGGATGGCTGCTGACTTCGGTCGCTGATGCGAGAAATGTGAGCCAGCGCCTGGATCGACCACCCCTCCGCCATGAGGCTGAAGACATTGTCAGGCGAGGCCGCTTCGCGGCAAAGTTCGGCAAGGCCACGCGTCAATCCATCGTGCTCAAAAGCAATTGTGCAGTTCGTGATCGCGTGCTGCAGGCGTTCGCCCACGAAAGATGGATTCAGAAACACCACGGTGTAATCGAGGGTTGGTCCGACGTTCCACTCACCTTCGATCTCGATTGCGGCAGGAAAGATTGCGAGCTTCGATTTTCCTGGAAATCGGCGCTCGACCGGACGCCCGTCAATCGTCGCTCTTAGACGTTCGGTCCCCTTGCCGAACCAGAACAATGACAGCTCAGGCTGGCGAAAATGCCAATGCATGCGCCCGACCGTCTCCCTGCGAAGAACTTCGATCCGCATGCTCGGCGTATCGGTGATGATGGATGACACGAGATCGCCGCCAACCAGCCGAACGTAGTTGTCACCGATGGTTTCCATCCCAAACCCATATTCGAGAGTGAGTTCCGATATAGAATGCATAGATTGGAAGGAAATGCGAGGCCCTTTCATGGTGCACCGCAGTATAGCCCTTTTGGACTCCTCCGAAGCGCAACGGAGCAGCATGAGGTTGACGCTCAGATCTCAGTTCGCAGGCTTTGGCGCGCTGCCCCGATGGAAGTGTTCGGCGCCTGATATCTCCACCCAGCCATGCTTCGACTGCTCGAACACCGATCTGATCGGCGCCGGAAAGTCCGGATCCGCGAGGGCGCCAACGGCTACGCCGATCATCCCCGGCAGATTGTCGGCCTGCCAATAGACCGTTGAGCCGCAGTCAGGACAAAAATAGCTGCGGACGTTGCCGCCGCTTGCAGCTGTCCGAACGTAGGGCTTCGGCGTCCCTGAGATCGTAACGGCCTCAACCGGATAGAAGGCACCGACGCCGAACGGCGCGCCGGTTCGTCGCTGACAGTCCAGGCAATGACAGGCAACGACGAGCCGCGATGGCCCCGGAAGCGACAGCGCAAGAGCACCGCAGCTGCATCTGGCATCGATCATGGAATCTGCTCTCCCTTGACGGCTCCGAAGGGGTTGAAGAGGCAACGCTGTCGCTCACCCTCCGTCATTGCGAGCGCAGCGAAGCAATCCAGACTGCTTCCGCGGAAAGACTCTGGATTGCTTCGCTGCGCTCGCAATGACGAGGCGGCAGCGGTGCTCGCCTCAAAGACGCGTTGCAGCGCGCCCCGCGCGCGGCGGCGACTCTCATTCCGTCGCCACCTCGAACGCCAGCAGCACGTTGCCCGCGACGCCGCTCCATTGGCCATAGCCGGAATTGGTGTAGAGCATGCCGCCGGCGATGACCGGGCCGGGACCATCGATCGCGCCGCCATGGGCGGGGACGCCGTTCACGGCCTTGAAATCCCGCGCGGTGTCGAACTCCCACAACAGCTTGCCGTCGGTGGCGTAGGCGCGCAGGAAGCCGCTGACGCCGCCGGAGAACACGACGCCCGGGATCAGGCTCACCGCCGCCGAGAGCGCGGGGCTACACTGAGGACGGTCCCCGCAGGCGACCGGCGGCACTTCCATCGCAATCTTCCCGCTGGCGAGGTCGAGGCCGAACAGACCGCCGCCTTGTGTGGAATCGAGTTGCCGGGTGCCGTCGCGCGCAAAGCGCACGTCGGAATTGGCGACATAGATGCGGTCTCCGTCCGCCGCCGAGCCCCATTCGCTGCCACCGAGCGAACCGCCCTTGCCGATCCGGGTCTGCCACAGGATCTTGCCGCCATCGTCGGGATCGAGCGCGTGCACGACGCCGGATTTCTGCGCGATGGCGAGCACGCGCCGGCCGTCGCGCAAGGCCACGAGGATCGGCGACTGCCCGAAATCGTGATCGGGCCCGTGCTCGTCGGGACAATTGGTCTTGTCTGCAGTGAAGCAGGCGACGACAAAGGCGTCATTGGGCGTGGCCTGCTGCTTCCAGAGCAGCTTTCCGGTCGCAAGCTCGAAAGCGAGGATCGCATCGGCCGTCGCGGCCGGCGGGTTCGAGTAGGAATTGCTCGTCGCCACATAGACGGCATTGCGCTTTGCATCGATCGTCGGCGCCGACCAGATCGCGGCGCCGGACGGACCGAAGAGCTGCGTGCCCCTGGCATTCTTGCCGGTCGGATGCGGCACTTCCGGAATCGTATAGGCCTGCCAGATCGTCTCGCCAGTGGCGGCGTCCAGCGCCACCACGCTGCCGCGGAAGGTGCAGCATTCGTAAGAGGCTTGCGAGCCGGCAGCCTCCTCGATCGAGGACACCGGCACGTAGAGCATGCCGGAATGCAGCGTCGGCGCGCCGGTGATGCGCGCGGCCGCATGCTCCTCCACCTTCGTCTTCCAGATCAGCGCGCCGGTCAGCGCGTTCACGGCATAGGCGTTGGCGCGCAAATCTCCGAAGAAGATCGCGAACTGATCGGAGCCCGGAAGCTGTGCAAAGCTGATCGCGGCGCGCACCGCCGCATCAAGCGCCAACGTCCACAGCGTGCAGCCGCTTCGCGCGTCCAGCGCGTGCACCTTGCGATCGGTGCCACCGACGAACAGCATGCCGCCGACGATGGTAGGCGGCGCAAAGGATACCGAGGCGCCGGGAAAGGCATAGGCCCATTTCAGCCGCAGGCGCGGCACCTGTTCCGCGGTCAGCCCCGCCATGTCGGCTGGCTGGAAGCGGCTGTTGCCGGCATCAACGCCCCATCCGTTCCAGCGCGGACCATCGAGGGCCTGCGGAAAGCCGCTCACCTGCTGCGCGCAGCGGCCGTCCGCGTCGGGTGCAATTCCGCCAGTCGCCATCTTGCCGGTGACGAAGGAAGCGATCGCGCGGCGTTCCGCGTCGCTGCGGTCTTTCGCCATCGCCGCCATGCTGCCCGAGGTCAGCGCCGTCAGCACATGATCGAACGACATCGCCTGCATGGCGCCGCGGCTCGGTACGCGGCTCTGGGCATCGCCATCGTGGCACTGGGCGCAATGCGTGGTGTAGAGCGCGGCGCCGTCCTGCTGGGCCAGTGCC
>NZ_JALBGZ010001319.1:0-851 GCF_023006515.1 Bradyrhizobium sp. PRIMUS42 | reverse complement strand
GGTTCGGCGTTCGCCTGGGTGGGCTGCGTGTCAGGCTTTGCGGCTTCAGGCTTGGCTTCGGCCTGCGCCGGTGTCGCAACAATCGTACCGAAGGCTTGCGAGCCTGTGAGATAATCGACGCGTTCCGAGGGCGCCTTTGTCGCCGCCGGCGCGCCGGCGGATTCGGCGCGCTGCGCCATTTTGCTGGTGTCCGGACCCTGTTTGGACGTGACCGGATTCATGATGTTGCCGGCAACGATGCCGCCACCGAGACCGATGGCAATGGCCACGACAATGGTTCCGGCACCGACGAAATAGGCTGTCGAGGCGCGCATTAATCCACTCCCTCTTTGGAGCGAGCAACGCGCGTTGATTGCCGGATGTTCCTGGTGTCGTAGCAGTTCCCGGAGGAACTTACGCCGTCAGATCTGCTGCGCGACCTTTTCGAGCCCGATGAGGCGGGCGAGCTTGCGCACTTCTTCCTTCTGATCGTCACGCAGCTGGAACAGCAGGGGCATTGCGGCCGACTTCAACTGCTGGACCTCATCGCAATTCGGATCAATCTGCGCGCTAGGTGGCGCGTTCGGATTGGAGAGCCTGTTGGCCGAGATCTTGCGGACGACGTTGCGCAGCGCGGTCTCGACCGAAGGCCAGTAATATTCCTGCGACGAGGACAGTTTCAGGCGATCCCTGATGCCGGAGATCTGTGCGTCGGAGAGCAGGGTATAATGTTTCTGCGGCTGCGGCTTGGCCGCCACCTTCGGCTTGGCCGGAACTTCGACGGCGGGAACCTCCGCCGCGGCGGGCGCTTCGGACAGGCTCGACGCCTTGGGCATCGGGAAATCGGACGGCGTTGCAGCGGCAAAGGCCTG
>NZ_JALBGZ010001318.1:0-853 GCF_023006515.1 Bradyrhizobium sp. PRIMUS42 | reverse complement strand
GGCCTCGCCGGCCGTATCGCCTACGAATTCACCGCGGCGGAGATGCTGCCCGCGGCGGGGCAGGGCATCGTCGCAGTCGAATGCGCAGCGCAGGACTGGCAGACGCGGCAGATCCTGTCATCGATCGACGATCCCGCGGCGCATGCCAGCGCGGATGCCGAGCGCGAGGTCTTGTGGGTGCTGAACGGCCACTGCAATTCGCCAGTGGCGGGCTTCTCGACCATCGCGGGCGATCAGATGTCGCTCACCGCATCGGTGCTCGATCTCTCCGGCAACACCATCATCGAGGCCTCGCGCGCGGGTCCCGCCAATCGCCCGCGCGAGCTCGGTCGTGCTGTGGGTCTTGATCTGCTGGGCAAGGGTGCGGCCGAGATCATCGAGCGCAGCCGGCCGCGCTAGCTGCCTTGCGAAATTACGACCGGCGATGATGTCGTTCTGCGTCTGTTTTGCCCGACGTGTCAAAGGCGCGCGGGGGCGAGTCCTGCCAGCTCAAATCTTTCAATGACTTGTCTACTGTGCATGGGGTTGTTTTCGCGTTTTTGTTTCCCACCCCTCAGGGGCGGGGCGAACTAGCCCCGCACGCGCTTGATCATCTGCTCGACATGGGCGATCGGCGTTTCCGGCTGGATGCCGTGGCCGAGGTTGAAGATCAGGCGCCCTTGCGCAAAATTGGCCAACACGTTGTCGACCGCGCGGTCGAGCGCGGCGCCGCCCGTGATCAGCACCAGCGGATCGAGATTGCCCTGCACGGCGACCTTGCTCTGGACGCGCTCGCGGATGAAGGCGGGCTCCGCGGTCCAGTCGATGCTGACGGCGTGGACGCCGGTTGCCTCGACGTAAGCAGGCAGCTGTG
>NZ_JALBGZ010001317.1:0-862 GCF_023006515.1 Bradyrhizobium sp. PRIMUS42 | reverse complement strand
CGCGCGGCTTCGACCTTGCCGCCGGCCTGGCGCCGGCGGCGCGTCGTCCGCGAAAACTTCATCTCGATCCGTCGGTCACGCTCGACGAAGCCTTCGCGACCATCCTGCGCTCCTGCTTCCTTCATCTGCTGCAGTCGCGGCCGGCGGCCGAGGATGGCCGCAATCCGGAAGGCGTGCATCAGCTGCGCGTCTCGCTGCGCCGGCTGAGGTCGGCGCTCGATCTGATGCAATCGGTCGGCGCGCTCAGTAATCTCGATGCACTGCGGTCGGAAGCAAAATGGCTGGCGCAAGAGCTGTCCGCTGCGCGCGACTGGGATGTCTTCCGGCTCGAGACCCTGCCGACGATCGCAAAAGCCTGTCCTGCGGTTGCGGGCTTCGATGCGCTCGGCCGGGCCGCGGCCAGGGGCCAGTCCGAGGCCTATCGCAGGGCGCATCATGCGCTCGACGATCGCCGCTGCGCCGTGTTCCTGATCGGCCTCGGTCACTGGATCGAGACGCGGGGATGGCGCAACGATGTTGCCGCCGAAGATCTCGGCCAGCTCGCCGAGCCCGCCGTCACCTTCGCGCAGCGCATCCTGTCGGAGCAATACGCGAAGGTGCTCAAGCGCGGCCGCCGCTTCAAGTCGCTCACGACCCTGCGGCTGCACAAGGTTCGGCTCGCGACCAAGCGGCTGCGCTATCTCGGCGAATTCCTGCTGCCGCTGTATGAGGACCGCAAGTCCACGCGGCGCTTCTCGCGCCGGCTCGCCGATCTGCAGGAGGAGCTCGGCGCCTTCAACGACATGGCGGTCACGGCATCGCTGCTCGAGGGCCTCGATGCCGAGCCCGGCAGTGCCATTGCCGCGGCGGCGATTGCCGGCTG
>NZ_JALBGZ010001316.1:0-862 GCF_023006515.1 Bradyrhizobium sp. PRIMUS42 | reverse complement strand
AGCCGACGACCTCGCCACCTGCCGCGACCGCCAGGCGGAGGCGCAGGCCCGCGCCAGCGCCTGCGACAATCTGCTGAAGGTCGACAAGCTCGGCGGCAAGGACAAGGCGATCGCGCTCTCCGTGCGCGGCAACACGCTGATCAACAAGCGCGATTACGACCACGCGATCGAGACCCTGTCCATCGCGGTCGATCTCGATCCGGACTACGTCATCGCCCTCAACCTGCGCGGCCTTGCCTATGAGCGCAAGGGGCAGGATGACCTCGCCATGGCGGACTACAATCTCGCCCTCCAGAAGCGTCCTGCCTATGGTGTCCCCTACAACAATCGCGGCGTCATCCACGCGCGCAGAGGTGCGCTGCAAAGTGCGCTCGACGATTTCAGCCTGTCGATCAAGTACACGCCGAAATTCCTGCTCGCCTGGACCAATCGTGCCCGCGCGCGCACGCTGATGAAGGATTTCGACGGTGCGATCGCCGATTTTGCGGAGGCCGAGAAGATCGACCCGGCCGCACCGCAGATCGCCGGCAACCGCTGCATCACTTACGGCATGATGGGCAAGTTCGATCAGGCCTTTGCCGACTGCAACCGCCTGATCGAGAAACAGCCGAAGAACGTGTTCGCGGTCAACAATCGCGCCGACGTCAGCATGATGAAGGGCGACCTCGACGCCGCCCTGAAGGACTACAACACGGCCATCCAGATCAATCCGAACAATGTCCGCGCCCATTCCGGCCGCGGCCAGATCTATGAGATGAGACGCGATCTCGCGCAGGCGCGCGCCGACTATCGCGCGGCGGCCTATTCGCTGACGAAGTTCGACGAGCCCGACGTCGCGCGCGCCCGCGCCAAGGCGCAGGAG
>NZ_JALBGZ010001315.1:0-866 GCF_023006515.1 Bradyrhizobium sp. PRIMUS42 | reverse complement strand
GTCGTCCAGCGACGGCGCCTCCAGCGCCTTGGCGACGTTCTCGCCGGGGCCGGTGCCCTCGATCAGGCCGCCGATGCCGATGCCGCCGAGGATCGCCGAGCGCAGGCGCTGCGGCTCGTTGAGGGATAGCCACGCCGCCATCCGTCCGCCCATCGAATAGCCCATGATGTCGGCCTGCGGGATGGCGAGATGATCCATCAGTGCGAGCACGTCGCCGGCCATCACGGGAATCGAATATTGCGCGGGCTCGTAGAGCTTTGCGCTTTCGCCGTGGCCACGATTGTCGAGCGCGATGATACGGCGGCCGTTCTTGCGCAGCTCCGAAACCCAGGTCGGATAGACCCAGTTCACGTTCTTGCTCGAGGCAAAGCCGTGCACCAGGATGATCGGATCGCCCTCGCCTTCATCGAGATAGGCAATTTCAACGGCGCCGTTGTGAAAGCTCGGCATCATCAGTTCCGTGAGGTCTTGAGGGGGAATGTTGATCTTAGAGCACGATCCGGAAAACCGTGCAGCAGTTTTCCGGCAACATCATGCTCAAACAATAACCTGAGGCGCGATGGCAATCGCGCTTCAGGCCGTGACGGCAGCGTCCGCCAGAGCGGCTTCGGCTGCGATCTGAGCCCGGCGAAGCCGCCGCGCCCGCCTGCGATCGCACCAGGCCTGGGTGAGGCGCTCGGTCGTCGCCTTGATGGAGGAGAGAAGGCCGAACAGCGTCAGTGCCGCACTGAGCAGCCAAAGCGCCAGATCGAACGCACCGCCGATCAGCAGCAGCGCGCCGCGGCCGAGCAGCTTCATGATCGCGCGCGTCTTGCCGCCTTGCGCTTCTGCAAGCCGAGCGGCGCGCGCGACGTCCTTCGGACCTT
>NZ_JALBGZ010001314.1:0-866 GCF_023006515.1 Bradyrhizobium sp. PRIMUS42 | reverse complement strand
AGTCGATCGCGCCTTGCAGGTCGGCGCGCTGGTCGCTCAGGGCTTCGAGCCGCTTTTCCAGCTCGGGCAGGTTGACCGGCGCCGCGCGCGGCGACCGCGCATCGATCGTGCCGATGGTGAGTTTGGCTCCGCCTTCACCCTCGACCCGGATGGAGGACGTATCGAGGGCCAGAGGAAAGTCCTTCGCGACCAGCGTCGAGTCCCCGGATGGCAGGTCGACGGTGATGATGCGGGTGACGGTGGCGCCATCGGGATAGACGGTGACGGTGTCGATCGCCGAATTGGTGTCCAATTCGGCTGCCCATGACGGCGATGCCGTCGCCATGGTCACCAGAACCAGGCTCGTTGTCGCCAAACATCGTGCGGTGATGCGCATAAAGTCCCTCCTGCCGGTATCGCCGCGCCGCCAGCCGGACGCACGCGATCAAATGCCTCGCCAACATGGTTGGACGCGGCAGGGAAGGAACTGGTTCGATTGGGGTTTCCGTGGGGCGCCGCTGCGGCGTCACCATGGCCGCGGAACGTATGACATTGCCGCGGCAGTCCTCACGCCTGGGTTGGCGAGCCCTGGCCGAAGATGCGCCGCAGCAGATCGGTCACGTTCTTCGCGCCGGCTTTCTTCAGGATGCCGGCGCGGTAGCCTTCGACCGTCCGCGCGCTCAAATGCATGCGGCGGGCGATCTCCTTGTTGGTCAGTCCGGCGGCAAGGTGCTCGAGCACGTCGACTTCGCGCGCCGTCAGCGGCTCGCAACCGGGCAGCAGATCGGTCACGTTCTTCGCGCCGGCTTTCTTCAGGATGCCGGCGCGGTAGCCTTCGACCGTCCGCGCGCTCAAATGCATGCGGCGGGCGATCTCCTTGTTGGTCA
>NZ_JALBGZ010001313.1:0-867 GCF_023006515.1 Bradyrhizobium sp. PRIMUS42 | reverse complement strand
AACCATCAGGCAGCGCGCCGCTCGCGTCGAAGCCGGGGATGCCCGAGACGAACAGGAGATCGCCGACGCGCGCCGCAAAGGACAGCGGCGGCGCCTTGACGTGCGGCGGGGGCGCGAAATGCTGGATCGGCATGGGATCACCTCGGCAGGGCCTTTAAGAAGCCCGCATGAGCGTAGCGACATGCGGGACAGTTGCAACCGCATTCACGATGTCCCGCCGCGGGCCCGCTCCAACAAGAAATGCGAAAACAACCCCATGCACAGTAGGAGCCCAGCGGAAATCATTGATCTTTTTTGAATTCGGCAAGACCGAAGTATATCGCTTGCTCTGTCGGGCAAAGCAAGGGCAGAATGGCATGGTGCGGTTGGCCCGAGTTGCGGCCCCAAACTCCGCCGTCATGCCCCGGCTCGACCGGGGCATCCAGTACGCCGCGGCTTCTCGGCTCAATCACCGCCGCCTCTGGAATACTGGATCGCCCGGTTAAACCGGGCGATGACAGTTGAGTGCTTGGCGAAGAGCGGGCCCACGCGCCCCCATCATGTTGCCGCCGCGATCGATCGGGTAGATTCGCCGCATCTGATTCGATTCCCCTCCCTGAAAAATAGCCCCCGGAGACGTCTATGAAGATCGCATCCACCTTCCGCGCCGCGCTGGTCGGCATTGCCGCCCTGGCCGGACTCTCGACCTCGGCCTTGGCCGACGGCGGCACCGTGGTGCTGACGATCTACAAGGCGGGCTGGATCATCGGCGGTTCCGGCGGCTCGGGCGTGCTCAACTTCCGCGGCCGCTCCTACGGCCTCTCCACCGGCGGGCTCGACTACGGCCTCGTGTTCGGCGGCTCGAAAACCGTGCTGCGCGGCCGCGTC
>NZ_JALBGZ010001312.1:0-872 GCF_023006515.1 Bradyrhizobium sp. PRIMUS42 | reverse complement strand
TTTCTTCCTTCGGCCCGTTCGGGATAATGGTGATGGTCCAGCGGGGAGGCATGCTCGATTCCTGCTCCAGCACCGAACGCACGAAGCCGGTCACCGTCGACTCGCCAGCCCCGTGCCGATCACCAGCGGAAACACGTTGGGGCCGACCGGCTGGCCCGGCACCGGCGGCAAGATCCAGCCGCCATAGGCAGCCGCCGCGCCGAGCGCGACGAGAAACGATCCCGTGACGGAGTCGGGAAGACGCATGAGAGGAGTCCTATGAGTGTTCGTCTCCCTCGCCCCGCTTGCGGGGAGAGGGTTGGGGTGAGGGGGAGTCTCCGCGAGAACGGTGAGAGTTGGACTCGTGAAGGCTCCCCCTCACCCGAATTCGAGCGAAGCTCGAATTCGACCTCTCCCCCGCATCCGCCTTCGCCAAGGCTTCGGCGGACAGGCGCGCGGGAGAGGCGATCTGAGCGTCGCAGTACCGGATCACGCCTTGCTCAGGCCAGCCGCCTTCATCGCTTCGCCCATCTGGGCGTCGCCCTTGTCCATGAAGCCTGCGAACTGGGTGGCATCGCCCCAGACCGTGCCGAAGCCGCGATTGCTCATGAAGTCCCTGAACTCGGCGGATTCGTAGACCTTCTTCAGCGCCGCGGTGAGCTTGGTTGCGATCTCCGGCGGCAGGTTCTTCGGTGCACCGATGCCGCGCCAGGCGCCGGTTGCGTAGTCGATGCCCATCGCCTCCTTCAGCGTCGGCACGTCCTTGAACACCGGATTGCGCGCGGGGGCCATGATGGCGAGGCTCTTCGCCTTGCCCGCCTCGATGATGGCACGCGCCTCCGGCACCGAGCAGGTGGTGAGGTCGAGGCCGCCGGCGGCGAGATCCTGCATCG
>NZ_JALBGZ010001311.1:0-876 GCF_023006515.1 Bradyrhizobium sp. PRIMUS42 | reverse complement strand
AACAGTGAGAGGAAGGAACACCAATGCCAGCCATTCTCGGCACGGGCGAGCACCGCTACCGCGTCGTCGAAAACTTCGCCAAGCTCCCTGACGGCTGGCAGCTCACCGACGAATATGACGGCGGTCTCGCCGAGCTGAAGGCACTCGACCGGTCGAAGCTACCCGAGCGCGACGTCCCGCTGCTGAATGCCACGGTGCAGCTCGCGCTCGACATCCGCAAGCCGTTCCCCGGCGGATCCGCCGCCGCCGAAAAGCCTCCGGCAACGCCGGCGCGTCTCGATCTGGCGTCATCGACCGTGACGCTGGCGCGCGCGCAGAAGCAGCTCGGCGAACTCGAACTCCTCACCAGGGACCGCCGTCCATGACCAAGCTCACTGGAACCTCCGGACAGCTTTTCTCGGGCCTCGCCGAGAGCCTCAACATGCGCGGGACGTCGCGTTCGGCAAAGAACGCCGGAGCGAAATCGCAGGGAAGCTCCTCGTTCAACGATCTGCTCCACACCGTCTCGAACCTCGCCAGGCAGGCCCTGAAGGATGACGGCAGCGAGACGATCGCGAAGACCGGAACGCTGCGCCCGCGTCTGGCTCATTCGGTCGAAAAGGAGAGGACGAAGGACGCGGCGGTGCAGGAACACATCGCGGCATCCGAGCGAGCAAAGTCCACGAAGGAGCCTTCCGACAGGAAGACCGACAGATCGTCGGACAAACAACGTCCGGTCGATCATGCCGCAGACGTCCAGGACCAGTCAGTCGTGGCCGTCGTGATCGGGCAGGAGATCGCTGCCGCGCCTGCCGCGAAGCCGCAAACGCAATCCGCCGGTAAGGACGCGACCGCGCGCGACGAGCGGTCCTCCACGACGAAGCGCGAGGTTCAGGG
>NZ_JALBGZ010001310.1:0-881 GCF_023006515.1 Bradyrhizobium sp. PRIMUS42 | reverse complement strand
CCGGCGGCGCTCATGGTCCGGCAATTGACCGGGCTACGGATCACCTGGGCTGCGACCGGCCTGCGACACGCCGCCTGAACGCGCGGCCCCGGCGGTATCATCGGCCCGCCGGTTCCATCGCTATCACTCTGAAAAGACTGAAAAATGTGCGTGTTTGCCATGCGGGCATGGCGCTGGCCAAAACTACCGGCTGCGTGCTATACAGCGCCTGGGTTTCTGGCCGGCCGTCGCAGTGGGACCATGGGCGAGGCAGGCGTTGTTTGAGTGGAGAGGGTGTTGAAGCACAAATTCCCGATTGGAACGCGCGTATTGTTCACGGCCAGCAACGTCGCGCGCCCCGCTGCCAGCGGCTCGTATGAGGTCATCCGTCTGCTGCCGACCGACGGCGATGATTGCCAGTACCGGATCAAGAGCTCGACCGAAGCCTTCGAACGCGTCGCCAAGGAAAGCCAGCTCGCGCTCTCCTGAAACCAGCACGCGCTCCTGAAGGCTGACGCACCCCGCGCATTGGTGCCATCAGGGAATTGTATCCTGCCGCCGTCAAAAGGCCCGCTTCACCTTCAAAAGGTGCGCCGGGGCAGTTGCCGACTCGCGGTGCTCGCTTGACCATTCGCTCTCTGCTCGGGTGAGGGGACGTCGCGCATGAACTGGGCATTGGCCACTTCGCTCGACCAAATCTGGCGCTCGCCGGCCTTTCCGATGTGGATGACGCTGGCCGCTGCCGGATTCTTCGGGTTGATTCTCCTGATCACGCTGCTGCGCGCCGACAGGTCGGTCGCCAATGGCGCGCTGACGGTGATCACGCTGCTGTCCATCGCGATCGCCGGAGCCGCCACTGTGCGCGTCTATGGACCGGCGGGGCAGGACGCCCCGACCGAAGC
>NZ_JALBGZ010000130.1:0-11520 GCF_023006515.1 Bradyrhizobium sp. PRIMUS42 | reverse complement strand
CCACGCGCTGCTGCTCGCCGCCGGAGAGCTGCGTCGGATAGTGGTGCAGGCGATCGCCAAGTCCGACCGATTGCAGCTCCTGCGCCGCGCGCCTTGCGGCGTCCGGATTGCCGGCGAGTTCGAGCGGCACGGCGACGTTCTCCAGCGCCGTCATGGTCGGGATCAGATGGAAGGACTGAAAGACGATGCCGACCTGGCGGCCGCGGAAGCGGGCCAGCGCGTCCTCGTCGAGGGCATTGAAAGGCGTGCTTGAGACCACCACCTCTCCGCTATCAGGACGCTCCAGCCCCGCCATCACCATCAGCAGCGTGGATTTGCCCGAGCCTGACGGGCCGATCAGGCCGATCGTCTCGCCCGAGGCGACCCGCAGGCTGATATCCTTGAGGATGTGAACGCGTGCCGCGCCCGTACCCAATGAGAGATTGACGTTGGAGATGGCGATGGTGTCCGCGGCAGCGGCGAGCGAAGAGGTTTCGATGCGAGTGTCCATGGTCCGGTCATATGGCAACTCCGATAGCGCGGTCGAGAGGCGTTACGGATTGTTCATGCACATAGCCGTGTTGATGCTCGCTTTGATGACGATTGCGACAAACGCGTCGGCACAGGCACAGCCGGCCGCCAAGCCGATCAAGTTGGTGGTTCTCGGCGATTCCTTAAGTGCCGGTCTCGGCCTCCCGGCCCAGGAGGCGTTCCCTCAAAAACTTCAAAAAGCCTTGCAGGCCAAAGGCATAGCGGTCGACATGACCAATGCCGGGGTGTCCGGCGACACCGCCTCCGGCGGCCGCGACCGGCTCGACTGGTCGGTGCCGGAAGGAACCGAGGGCGTCATCGTCGAGCTCGGCGCCAACGATGCGCTGCGCGGCATCGATCCCGATTTGACGCGCGCCGCGCTCACCGACATCATCCAGCGGCTCAAGGCGCGCAAGATTCCGGTTATGCTGTGCGGCATGCTGGCGCCACCAAATTACGGCGCCGATTATGCCGCGCGCTTCAATTCGATTTATCCGGATCTTGCGAAGAAATTCGACGTGCCGCTCTATCCGTTCTTCCTCGATGCCGTCGCCGCCGACGCCAAGCTCAACCAGGCCGACGGCATTCATCCGACCGCGGCCGGCGTCGACATCATCGTTGGCAACATCATGCCCACGGTGGAGGCATTCATTGGCACGATCGCTGGGCAACGAAGTTGAAATGCAGGCAGCGCCAACCTTCATACCCAGGGTTTTACCGGGGTAACGCGGGCCAAGCTTCGCAGAGTCACACAACTGAGATAGGAATCGGGGTACCGGTGATTCGTCGCCGGCTCTAATTTGGATATGATCCTGCTCAGGGATTGTACCCAAGCATCGGGAGTGCGAAACGATGCCGCGTTTGTTTACGGGTCTGGAAATTCCGGCCGAGATCGGCCAGTCGCTTTCCAACTTGAGGGGTGGCCTTCCCGGCGCCCGGTGGATCGATCCCGAAAATTATCACGTCACCTTGCGCTTCATCGGCGATATCGACGGCGTCTCCGCCAACGAGATCGCCTCGATGCTGTTTCGCGTCGACCGCAAGCCGTTCGAGGTGAAAGTGCAGGGTTTGCAGAGTTTCGGCGGACGCAAGCCGCGCGCGGTGGTCGCAACCATCGCGCCTAGCAAGCCGCTGATGGAATTGCAGGCCGAGCTCGAGCGCATGATGCAGCGGATCGGCCTCAACCCGGAGGGGCGCAAGTTCATTCCGCACGTCACGCTGGCCCGGTTGCACGACGCCACCGACCGCGACGTCGCCGACTATCTCTCGCTGCGCGGCTACTTCCCGAGCAAGGCGTTCATGGCGGAGCGCTTCGTGCTGTTCTCCTCACGCGCATCGACGGGTGGCGGCCCGTATGTGGTCGAGGATGCGTACGAGCTGTGTGAGTAGCGCTGCACCCTGCCGCGTTAACGGAGCGGCGTCGCGCCTGATCGGCTGACATCCGTCTTCGCGAAGTCCTCGCCTTTGAACAACAGAGGTTCGCCGCGGGACATGGCCAGCGCATAAGAAAAGCAATCACCGTAGTTGAGCGACGCGGCGTGTCGCCCCTTCCCGTAGCGCCGCCAGGCGCGCCGTGCTGCATCGGCTTGCACGGCATCAACCGCAATGATCTCGGCGCCGATCTTGACGAGCCAAAGATCGAACTCACGCCCGCCGGCATCGCCCAGCCGCGTCTCGATCACCATCGTTGCTTCAAGCACCGTCGCCGCAGAGATCAGGCGGATCGGATCGTCGACGATCAGTTGCTCAATATCCGGCGCCTCGGCTTCATTGAGTGCGATCGCCACGATCGCCGATGTATCGATCACCATCAGCGAGGCAATCCATTCTCGTCATATCCGACAATTTCCTCGGGCGTGCGGTCGTCCACGACGCGCATTTCGCTCCAGCGCCGCCTGATCTCGGCCATGTCCTCAAGCAACGCGTCCTTGCGTGTTTGAGCGTTGAGCCGGCGCAATCGCTCCTCAATGGCGCGCTTGGTTGCGGTCGTGATGTTCTCGCCGGTCAATTGCGCGAGACTCCGCGCCAATTGCTCCGTTTCGGGGTCCTTGATGCTCAGCGCCATGTCGAGGTTCCTAGGTTCCTCCATAGGTATATTCTACCTCACCGAAAAGCAAGATCGGAGTTCTACGAGGACGGCTCGGGCAAGCGACTGGTCTCTGCATTAATGAAAGAGCGCATAACCTGTTGCGCCAATACGCAGTTGCAATTTCCGCCGGTCTCTGGCGGTAAAGGGCCATGCTCTCGACCCCCAGTTCCCCATTCAGCGAAGCCTATCAGGCCCAGATCGCCTCCGGCGCGATCGAGCCGGATGCCGCGCAGGCCGAGGTCGCCGAGGCCTATGCGGCGCTCGACCAGCGCCTCGCTACTTACAGGCCGCTGCGCAAGCAGGGTCTGCTCAGCCGCCTGTTCAGCAGCGACAAGGATGAGGCGCCGCGCGGCCTCTACATCCACGGCGAGGTCGGTCGCGGCAAGACGATGCTGATGGATTTGTTCTTCCAGCACTCATCCGTCGAGCACAAGCGGCGCGCGCATTTCCACGAATTTATGGCCGACGTGCATGAGCGCATCTACGATTATCGCCAGGGCATCGCGCGCGGCGAGATCGCCGACGGCGACGTCATCGCGCTGACCGCGAATGCGATCTTCGAGGAAAGCTGGCTGCTCTGCTTCGACGAATTCCACGTCACCGATATCGCGGATGCGATGATCCTGGGGCGCCTGTTCGCAAAACTGTTCGAACTCGGCACCGTCGTGGTCGCGACCTCCAACGTCGCCCCCGACGATCTCTACAAAGGCGGCCTCAACCGGTCGCTGTTCCTGCCCTTCATCAAGAACATCACCGACCGCATGGACGTCGCGCGGCTCGATGCACGCACCGACTTCAGGCTTGAGAAGCTCCAGGGCGTGCCGATGTGGCTGACGCCGGCGAATAGCGATGCGGATGCCGCGCTCGACCGCGCCTGGTCGCGGATGTCGGGCGGCGCCAAATGCAGGTCGCGCGATATTTCGATCAAGGGCCGCATCCTGCACGTACCGTGCTCGGCTCACGGCGTGGCGCGGTTTTCGTTCGCCGACCTCTGCGAGAAGCCGCTCGGCGCATCCGATTACCTCAGGCTGGCGCACGACTATCACACCATCCTGGTCGACCATATTCCAGTGATGGATCTCTCCCAGCGCAATGCCGCCAAGCGCTTCATCACGCTGATCGATACGCTCTATGACAATGCCGTGAAGCTGATGGCCTCGGCCGATGCCAACCCGATTTCGCTCTACCTCGCCGACGAGGGCAACGAGGCCAACGAGTTCAAGCGGACGGCGTCGCGCCTGATCGAGATGAGCTCGGAATCCTATCTGGCGCTGGCTCACGGCCGCAAGGATTCCACCGCAAGCGGCTCCACCAAAGGTCTGGTGGAGACTTAAGTCCTATTTGTCAGCGCTGTCATTTTCCCGGGCGCGACGAAGTCGCGAGCCCGGAATCCATCGCGCCACAATTTTCTGCTGCCCGATGGAATCCGGGCCTGCGCCTGTCGGCGCTTCCCGGAATGACGGACCCGGTATGGCTGCTCTCGCGGCAAGCCTGACAAATGGGCATCCGGCGACTTGAACGGGGGAAGCGAAAGGGATAACCACCCTCTCAGTTTTCCCCTCCTTACGTGTCTAAAGGACAGGCTCACATGGCGCGCGACAAGATTGCTTTGATTGGCTCCGGTCAGATCGGTGGAACGCTGGCTCACCTCATCGGCCTGAAAGAACTGGGCGATGTCGTGATGTTCGACATCGCCGAGGGCGTGCCGCAGGGCAAGGCGCTCGACATCGCGCAGTCCTCGCCGGTCGACGGTTTTGACGCGCATTACACCGGCGCCAATTCCTACGAGGCGCTCGATAATGCCAAGGTCTGCATCGTCACCGCCGGCGTGCCGCGCAAGCCCGGCATGAGCCGCGACGACCTCCTCTCCATCAACCTCAAGGTCATGGAGCAGGTCGGTGCCGGCATCAAGAAGTATGCGCCCGACGCCTTCGTCATCTGCATCACCAATCCGCTCGACGCGATGGTCTGGGCTCTGCAGAAGGCTTCCGGCCTGCCGCACAAGAAGGTCGTCGGCATGGCCGGCGTGCTGGATTCGGCGCGCTTCCGCTACTTCCTCGCCGATGAGTTCAACGTCTCGGTCGAAGACGTCACCGCCTTCGTGCTCGGCGGCCATGGCGACACCATGGTCCCGCTGGTGAAGTACTCCACCGTCGCCGGCATTCCGCTGCCCGACCTCGTCAAGATGGGCTGGACCTCGCAGGCGCGTCTCGACGAGATCGTCGACCGCACCCGCAACGGCGGCGCCGAGATCGTCAACCTGCTCAAGACCGGCTCGGCCTTCTACGCGCCGGCCGCTTCCGCGATCGCGATGGCCGAGAGCTATCTGCGTGACAAGAAGCGCGTGCTGCCCTCGGCCGCGTACCTGAACGGCGAATACGGCGTGAAGGACATGTATGTCGGCGTGCCCGTCGTGATCGGCTCCAAGGGCGTCGAGCGCGTCGTCGAGATCGAGCTCGCCGGCAAGGACCGCGAGGCCTTCGACAAGTCGGTCGGCGCGGTGCAGGGCCTGGTCGACGCCTGCAAGAAGATCGCCCCCGATCTTCTCGGCCGCTAAGGCGCAACAATCCCGCCGAAGACCGAAACCCGGTCTTCGGCGGTTTCATTTCCGGGGCCTGGCTGCATCACGTGTTGAAGGCTTGGCGGGTTCCGGGTTCGGCAGTCCAGAGATCGATGTCAAAGAATCCAGGTTGCAGTTCCTGTGGTATATGGTATGCCAGCCACAAGACTGAGGTGGGCCCCAGAGGTCACCGCCCGCGGGTTCAGGGAGCGACCATATGAATATCCATGAATATCAGGCCAAAGCGCTGCTCAGCGAGTTCGGCGTAGCGATCTCCAAGGGCGTGCCCGTCCTGAAGCCCGCGGACGCGGAAGCCGCCGCCAAGGCGCTGCCCGGTCCGGTCTGGGTGGTGAAGAGCCAGATCCACGCCGGCGGCCGCGGCAAGGGCAAGTTCAAGGAAGCCTCGGCCGGCGACAAGGGCGGCGTCCGCATCGCCAAGTCGGCCGCGGAGGTCTCCGAATTCGCCAAGCAGATGCTCGGCGCCACGCTGGTGACGATCCAGACCGGCCCGGCCGGCAAGCAGGTCAACCGCCTCTACATCGAGGACGGCTCCGACATCGACAAGGAATTCTATCTCTCGCTCCTGGTCGACCGCGAGACCTCGCGCGTCTCCTTCGTCGTCTCGACCGAAGGCGGCGTCAACATCGAGGACGTCGCGCACAACACGCCCGAGAAGATTGTCACCTTCTCGGTCGATCCCGCCACCGGCATCATGGGCCATCACGGCCGCACGGTTGCCAATGCGCTCAAGCTCTCCGGTGATCTCGCCAAGCAGGCCGAGAAGCTCACCGCCCAGCTGTTCACGGCGTTCGTCGCCAAGGACATGTCGATGCTGGAGATCAACCCGCTGGTCGTGACCAAGCAGGGCCAGCTCCGCGTGCTCGATGCCAAGGTGTCGTTCGACGACAACGCGCTGTTCCGCCATCCCGAGGTGCTCGCGCTGCGCGACGAGACCGAGGAAGACGCCAAGGAGATCGAGGCGTCGAAATACGACCTCAACTACGTCACGCTCGACGGCAACATCGGCTGCATGGTCAACGGCGCCGGTCTCGCCATGGCGACGATGGACATCATCAAGCTCTACGGCATGGCGCCGGCGAACTTCCTCGACGTCGGCGGCAGCGCCAGCAAGGAGAAGGTCGCGGCCGCCTTCAAGATCATCACCGCGGATCCCAACGTGAAGGGCATCCTGGTCAACATCTTCGGCGGCATCATGAAGTGCGACGTGATCGCCGAGGGCGTCACGGCCGCGGTTCGCGAAGTCGGCCTCAGCGTGCCGCTGGTGGTCCGCCTCGAAGGCACCAATGTCGAGCTCGGCAAGAAGATCATCCGTGAATCCGGACTGAACGTGGTGCCGGCCGACAATCTCGACGACGCCGCGCAGAAGATCGTGAAGGCCGTCAAGGGAGGCTAAGGCCATGGCCCAGGACCATCTCGCCGCATCATCTCCGCTTCCCGAGCACGCGCGTCTCGCAGCGTTCGCCGGCGAATGGGATGGCGAAGAGGTGGTCTTCCCGTCGCGCTGGACGGCGGGCGGGCCGGCGACATCGCGCACAGTCGCGCGCATGGATCTCAATGGGTTCTACCTGATCCAGGACGGTGTCCAGATGCGCGACGGCAAGCAGGTTTTTGCCACCCACGGCCTCTTCACCTACGACCGCGACGACCGGACCTACAAATTGTTCTGGTACGACTCGCTCGGTTACACGCCGCCCTCGCCCGCTTCCGGCGGGTGGGTCGGCAAGACCCTGACGCTGGTGCGCGGCTCGCTCCGCGGCAATGCGCGCCACGTCTACGAAATCATCGACGACAATTCCTATTCGTTGAAGATCCAGTTCTCGCCGGACGCGGAAGGCTGGGCCGACGTGCTCACCGGCGTCTACCGCCGCATCCACTGACCTCTCACTCGTTAGTTCGCGAAAGCAGACCTCATGTCCATCCTGATCGACAAGAACACCAAGGTCATCTGCCAGGGCTTCACCGGCAAGAACGGCACCTTCCACTCGGAGGCCGCGATTGCCTACGGCACCAAGATGGTCGGCGGCACCTCGCCGGGCAAAGGCGGCTCGACGCATCTGGGCCTGCCGGTGTTCGACACCGTGCGCGAGGCGCGTGAGAAGACCGGCGCCGATGCATCGGTGATCTACGTGCCGCCGCCGGGCGCGGCTGACGCGATCTGCGAAGCCATCGACGCCGAGATCCCGCTGATAGTCTGCATCACCGAGGGCATTCCCGTGATCGACATGGTGCGGGTGAAGCGTTCGCTGGCCGGTTCCAAGTCGCGTCTGATCGGGCCGAACTGCCCGGGCGTCATGACCGCCGGCGAGTGCAAGATCGGCATCATGCCCGCCAACATCTTCAAGACCGGCTCGGTCGGCATCGTCTCCCGCTCCGGCACGCTGACCTATGAAGCCGTGTTCCAGACCTCCCAGGAAGGCCTCGGCCAGACCACCGCGGTCGGCATCGGCGGCGACCCGGTCAAGGGAACCGAGTTCATCGACGTGCTGGAAATGCTGCTCGGCGACCCCAAGACCGAATCGATCATCATGATCGGCGAGATCGGCGGTTCCGCCGAGGAGGACGCCGCCCAGTTCCTCAAGGACGAGGCCAAGCGCGGCCGCAAGAAGCCGATGGTCGGCTTCATCGCCGGCGTGACCGCACCTCCCGGCCGCCGCATGGGCCATGCCGGCGCGATCATCTCGGGCGGCAAGGGTGACGCCGGTTCCAAGACCGACGCGATGAAATCGGCAGGGATTACAGTGTCCCCGTCTCCCGCCCGCCTCGGCCATACGCTTGCCGAAAAGTTGAAGGGCTAATTCACTTCTTCGTACTTTTCCGGGCGAAGTTTCGCAGCAAATAGGGTAAAGGGTGCCTGTCGCGCCGAGCCTCTGCCGGGGAGCTCGGTGCCAGCGCCGTTTATTATGCGCGAACCGAAATCGCCAGGAACTCCAGTATGTCTCGCCAGGACGCGAACGCAGCCTTTGCCTTGTCCTCTTTTTTGCAGGGCACCAACGCCACCTACATCGACGAAATCTACGCCCGCTACGAGAAGGACCCGTCCTCGGTCGACGCCGAGTGGCAGGAGTTCTTCAAGAGCCTGAACGACCAGCCTGCGGACGTCCGGAAAAACGCCGAGGGCCCGTCCTGGGAGCGCGCCAATTGGCCGCTGCCCCCGCAGGATGACCTGACCTCCGCCCTCGACGGCAATTGGGCCGAGGTCGAGAAGGCGGTCGGTGCCAAGATCGCGGCCAAGGCGCAGGCCAAGGGAGGCGACAAGGGCGCCGGTCTCTCCTCGGCCGACCTGCTCCAGGCGACGCGCGACTCCGTCCGCGCCCTGATGCTGATCCGCGCCTACCGCATGCGCGGCCACTTCCACGCCAAGCTCGATCCGCTCGGCATCGAGGCCCCGCGCAACCGCGAAGAGCTCGACCCGCGCACCTACGGTTTCAGCGAAGCCGATTTCGATCGCAAGATCTTCCTCGATCACGTGCTCGGTCTCGAATACGGCAGCTTGCGCGAGATCACCGCGATCTGCGAGCGCACCTACTGCCAGACGCTCGGCGTCGAGTTCATGCACATCAGCAACGCCGCGCAGAAGGCCTGGATCCAGGAGCGCATCGAGGGTCCGGACAAGGAAATCTCGTTCACCCGCGAAGGCCGCCGCGCCATCCTGATGAAGCTGATCGAGGCCGAGGGCTTCGAGAAGTTCTGCGACACCAAGTTCACCGGCACCAAGCGCTTCGGCCTCGACGGCGGTGAATCGCTGATCCCCGCGCTCGAGCAGATCATCAAGCGCGGTGGCAATCTCGGCGTGAAGGAGATCGTGCTGGGCATGCCGCATCGCGGCCGCCTCAACGTGCTGACCCAGGTGATGGGCAAGGCGCACCGCGCGCTATTCCACGAGTTCAAGGGCGGCTCGGCCAACCCCGATGCGGTCGAAGGCTCCGGCGACGTCAAGTACCACCTCGGTGCGTCCTCGGACCGCGAGTTCGACGGCAACCGCATCCATCTGTCGCTGACCGCCAACCCCTCGCATCTCGAGATCGTCGATCCCGTCGTGCTCGGCAAGGTCCGCGCCAAGCAGGACCAGCACGGCGATCCGCCGGACATGCGCATCTCGGTGCTGCCGCTGCTGATGCACGGCGATGCCGCGTTCGCCGGCCAGGGCGTGGTGGCTGAATGCTTCGGTCTGTCCGACCTGAAGGGCTACCGCACCGGCGGCTCCGTGCACTTCATCGTCAACAACCAGATCGGCTTCACCACCTATCCGCGCTACTCGCGCTCCTCGCCCTATCCGTCCGACGTGGCGAAGATGATCGACGCGCCGATCTTCCACGTCAACGGCGACGATCCGGAAGCCGTCGTGTTTGCGGCCAAGGTCGCGATCGAGTTCCGGCAGAAGTTCCACAAGCCGGTCGTCATCGACATGTTCTGCTACCGCAGGCATGGCCATAACGAAGGCGACGAGCCGGCTTTCACCCAGCCGGTGATGTACAAGAAGATCGCGGCCCATCCCTCCACGCTCGAGCTCTACGCCCGCCGCCTGATCAGCGAAGGCGTGCTGACCGAGGGCGAGGTCGACAAGGCCAAGGCCGACTGGCGTGCGCGGCTCGATGCCGAGCTCGAGGCCGGCTCCGGCTACAAGCCCAACAAGGCCGACTGGCTCGACGGCAAGTGGGCCGGCTTCAAGATTGCCGACCAGGAAGAGGATGCGCGCCGCGGCGTGACCGGCGTCGACATCGCCGAGCTGAAGGATATCGGCCGCAAGATCACCAGGGTGCCGGACGGTTTCCGCGCCCACCGCACCATCCAGCGCTTCCTGGAGAACCGCTCCAAGGCGATCGACACCGGCGCCGGCATCGACTGGGCGACCGGCGAGGCATTGGCGTTCTGCACGCTGCTCAACGAGAACCACCATGTCCGCCTGTCGGGCCAGGATTCCGAGCGCGGCACCTTCTCGCAGCGTCATTCCGTCCTGATCGACCAGGAAGACGAGAGTCGCTACACGCCGTTCAACCATCTCGGCCACGAGCAGGGCCATTACGAGGTCATCAACTCGCTGCTGTCGGAAGAAGCCGTGCTCGGCTTCGAATACGGCTACTCGCTCGCGGAGCCGAACACGCTGACCCTCTGGGAAGCCCAGTTCGGCGACTTCGCCAACGGTGCGCAGGTCGTGTTCGACCAGTTCATCTCCTCGGGCGAGCGCAAATGGCTGCGCATGTCCGGCTTGGTCTGCCTGCTGCCGCATGGCTATGAAGGCCAGGGGCCGGAGCATTCCTCGGCGCGCCTCGAGCGTTATCTGCAGATGTGCGCCGAAGACAACATGCAGGTGGTCTACCCGACCACGCCGGCGAACTACTTCCACGTGCTGCGGCGCCAGCTCCATCGCGAGATCCGCAAGCCGCTGATCCTGATGACGCCGAAGTCGCTGCTGCGTCACAAGCGGGCGGTGTCGCGTCTCGAGGAGCTCGCGAAGGGAACGACCTTCCACCGCATCCTTTATGATGACGCCCAGATGCAGCCGAGCGAGGCGACCAAGCTCGTTCCCGACGAGAAGATCCGCCGCATCGTGCTGTGCTCCGGCAAGGTCTATTACGACCTCTACGAGGAGCGCGAGAAGCGCGGCATCGACGACATCTACCTGATGCGCGTCGAGCAGCTCTATCCGGTGCCGCTGAAGGCGCTGGTGGCCGAGCTGTCGCGCTTCAAGAAGGCCGAAGTGGTGTGGTGCCAGGAAGAGCCGCGCAACATGGGCGCCTGGCACTTCATCGAGCCCTATCTGGAATGGGTGCTGAACCAGGTGAACGGCGCGAGCCGGCGTCCGCGTTATGTCGGCCGCGCCGCTTCCGCTGCGACCGCCACGGGTCTGATGTCCAAGCATCAGGCGCAGTTGAAGGCGTTCCTGGACGAAGCACTGAGCTGAACTTTTTGAACTGCGTCATGCCCCGCCTCGTGCGCAACCAGCGCACTGGAGCGGGGCATCCAGTACGCCGTGACGTCCGTGCAGTGTACGAGCGTCCGGTTTGCTGGATGGCTTGCTTTTCGCAGGCGATGGCATCCGCACTTATGACCGCATTGGCGATCCCTAAGGACAAAGACCATGACTGAAATTCGTGTGCCGACGCTCGGCGAATCCGTCACCGAGGCCACCATCGGCCGCTGGTTCAAGAAGGCCGGCGATCCCGTCGCTGTCGACGAGCCCCTGGTGGAGCTCGAGACCGACAAGGTCACCATCGAAGTCCCGGCGCCCTCCGCCGGCACGCTGAGCGAGATCATCGCCGCCGATGGTGCGACCGTTGCGGTCGGCGCACTGCTCGGCCAGATCACCGATGGCGCCGGTGCTGCGAAGCCTGCCGCCGCG
>NZ_JALBGZ010001309.1:0-883 GCF_023006515.1 Bradyrhizobium sp. PRIMUS42 | reverse complement strand
GGCAAGCTCGCTCGCCCGCGCATTGCCGCCGGTCGCCTCGATCAGCAGCCCGAGCGCGGAACCGCGGACCACGACGCCGGTCAGGATCAGCATGCAAAGGGCAATCGCGACCGGCACCGGAAGACCAAGCACCGCGCCATTGCCGAGCCAGACCAGATCCGGCGAGGAGAAGGTAACGATGCGCCCTTCGGTGATGAGCTGAGCAATGCCGCGCCCTGCCACCATGAGGATCAGCGTCGCCACGATCGGCTGCATCCCGAGCACCGCAACGAGAAATCCGTTCCACAATCCGCAGACGAGCCCGGCACCAAGCGCGGCCGCCAGCACCACCGGCAGACTGTGGCTGTCGGCAAGGCTCGCCGCGATTGCGCCTGAGATCGCCATGACCGCGCCGACCGACAGATCGATGCCGCGCGTTGCGATCACCAGCACCATGCCCAGCGAGAGCAGCGCCACCGGCGTGCCGCGATTGAGCACGTCGATCAGGCTGCCGAAGAGCCGGCCGTCCTGGAGCCGCAAATCGAAAAATTGCGGCGACACCACGCGATCGACCGCCAGGATGACGATCAGCGCCAGGATCTGGGCAAGGCCGCGGCGCGGCAGCAGCGCTGTCATGTGTGGGCCTCAAGCGCGACGGTGGCGGCATCGGCGGCAATGGCTGCGAGAATGTTGCCGACGTCGATCGCCTCGCCCGCGAGCTCCTCGACATGGGCGCGGTCGCGCAGCACCACCACGCGGTCCGAATAGGTCACGATCTCGTCGAGCTCGGAGGAGATCACGAGCAGCGACAAGCCGTCGTCGCAGAGCTCGCGGATCAGGCGGATGATCTCGGCATGCGCGCCGACGTCGATGCCGCGGGTCGGCTCGTCCAGCACCAGCAGCC
>NZ_JALBGZ010001308.1:0-886 GCF_023006515.1 Bradyrhizobium sp. PRIMUS42 | reverse complement strand
CTGCGACCTCTGGCAGCGCCGGCCGCGAGTCGGCTGGCTGCGGTCGGCGCACCAGCCGCAGTGACATGCCGCCCTCGCTGAACTCCATCTCGGCCAGATCGGAGGCCGCCATGGCGCCAATCAGTGACTTGATACGATCGAGATCCATGCTCCGGCCGTCCGTCGAGGTCGGCGCCCGCGGCGTCGCGCCTGTCCACGAACGCTACTGCCGTCGGTCTTCGTCGACCAAGACGGTTTGGCTTTGCCCATATAAGAGAGCGCTATGACGCTTTCTGCGCCCGCTCCTCGGCGACGACGACGTTGCCGGGCAGCCCGGCCACGAGCTCGAGCAGGATTTCCTTGATCGCCTGGGCCGGCTCCGACAGCGGTAAATGATCGGACTGGCACAATGCCAACGGCGCCTCGATGATCGGATCGACGATGCGGGACTGCCAGCCGCCGCAGGAGGCCGCCACCTGGCGGGCCATCGATTCCGGCAGGATCGTCGCGCCGAGCCCATCGGCGATCACCGCCGTCAGCGTGCTCGCCGACTCGATTTCGGCGACGACCTTCGGCGCCTGGCCGATCGCCGCGAAGGCCTCGTTCACCATCTTGCGCACGACGTTGTAGGGACGGGCGAGATAGAGATCCATGTCGGCCAGCGCCGGCACGCTGATCTCGCCCGGCGGGGCCATCATGCTGGCGGGTCCGACAACGTAGAGCTGCTCGCGCAGCAACGGCACGAACGAGAGGCCATGGACGGCCGTCTTGCCGCCGTAGAGCACGGCGAGATCCATCCGTCCGTTCATGACGAGCTCCGAGAGCGTCGTCCCGTAGGTCTCGTTGAGGTAGAGCAGGATGCCGGGGTGGCGGGCGCGCACGGTCCGCAGCAGCGGCAGCGCGAGTC
>NZ_JALBGZ010001307.1:0-891 GCF_023006515.1 Bradyrhizobium sp. PRIMUS42 | reverse complement strand
CATGCGGCCCGCGCGGATAGCGGCGCAGATACGACCAATAGGCTTCCGGCGTGTCGTTCCGATAGGTACGCCGCCAGGTGATCGCTTCGCGGCGCGCCGCGACGATCGCCATCACGCGCTTCGCCAGGGGATCGCCGGGATAGGCCGCGAGAAACTCCTCATAGGCCGGCAGCGTGTCGCGCTCGAGCGCGGCGGCATAGGCATCCTGCACGCCGAGATCGCGGATCGGCTTGCTCCGGATCGCGGCGACCTGGTCGGGTGCGGTCTCCGGCGGCGGCGCGTCGGGCGCTCGCTCGAAGAACGAAAACGGGGCTGTGATCTTCTGCTCGTTCCAGGGCACTTGCGCACCCTTCGAGGCCTCGTTGACGCGCAGGCGGACGCGGTCGAACACTTCGGGCAGCGGCAGGCCGCCGGTGCGGATCATCTCGGCCAGCGACTGGGCGTAGATGCCGTAGGGCCCCGCCTCCTCCGGCGCGACCGTGCCGGGTGCCGCGTTGAACGCGATCAGCATGTTCGGCTCCGGCTCGACCAGCCCCAGACCGCTCGCGATCTGCTGGCCGCCCTCGATGAAGGGCTGCGCGCGGGCCGCGTCGAGCACCACGATGTTGGCCTTGAGGGGGATAGAAGCGAGCTGGCGCACATAATCGCTGATGCGCAAGGCCTCGGTCGGAACGTCGGTGTCGCGGGTGATGTTGGAATCGACCGGGATGAAATAGTTCTCGCCGGCCAGCTGCACGCCGTAGCCGGCAAGATAGATCATCGCGACCGTGCCCGGCCCCGAGGCCTGGGCCTTCTGGATGAAGTCGCGAAAACTCTTGCGCAGCGTGTCGCCGTCGAGGTCGCGCGCGCCGACCACGTCGAAGCCCGCCGCCTGCAGCGTCTGGGCGATCA
>NZ_JALBGZ010001306.1:0-897 GCF_023006515.1 Bradyrhizobium sp. PRIMUS42 | reverse complement strand
GATCAAACGCCGCGCCGGCCCCGCGCGGGAAGGCTGACGTCGGCGAGCCTGACCGCGTCCTCGTCCTGGTCGACCGCGACGTACTGGCCGTGCCAATAGGCCAGCGCAGCGGTGCGGGTCAAGCTTTTGATGTCTCTGACACGGCCGATGACGATGCCGTGCGAGTGGCGCTCCACGATCTCCTCGACCTCGCAGTCGAAGGCCGACAGCGCGCCGGCCAGGAGCGGAACGCCCGAGACCGCCGTCACCCATCTGGCCCCGGCGAAGCGATCAGCGCCCTTCAGCCCGCCCTTGCCGGAAAAGCGCTCGGCGACATCGAGCTGGTCGGCATTGAGGATGTTGACGCCGAAGGCGCCGTGGCGCCGGATCAGCGGAAAGGAGGAGGCATCGCGGTTGATGCTGACCAGCAGCGTCGGTGGCTCGACCGACAATGAGGTCACCGAGGTCACCGTCATGCCGGTGATGTCCTTGCCCCGCCCGGCGGTGATGACGCTGACGCCGCCGGTGAGATGGCGCATGGCGCCGCGGAAATCGGCGGACGAGACGGGGATTTCAGTCATGAGATCGCGGGGCACTACATTCATGGTATTGCTCCCCCAAGGCGGGGTTCCCTGTATTTAGGTACGATCGTCCGCCGACAACAGGTGGCTCAGGATCGAGCCTTCGAGGCCGGCAAGCTCGGCCGAACCGCGCTGACGCGGCCTGCCTGCGTTAACCGTGACGTCGTGGGCGATGCGGCCGTCCTCGATCACGAGCACGCGATCCGCCAGCGCGACCGCTTCGGCGACGTCGTGGGTGACGAGGATCGCGGTAAAGCCCTGGTCGCGCCAGACGCGCTCCAAGAGACGCTGCATCGAGATCCGGGTCAGCGCGTCCAGCGCGCCAAGCGGCTCGTCG
>NZ_JALBGZ010001305.1:0-900 GCF_023006515.1 Bradyrhizobium sp. PRIMUS42 | reverse complement strand
AGCGCAGTTGCCCGCCCAATGCCGCGGCTGCCGCCGGTGATGACAACGACTTTATCGGTCACGCGCGCCTCCATGGTTCGACACGCGCCGTCGCAAGTAGCGACGGCGCTCGCAGAGCATCAGGGATCAGAGATCGAGCACCAGGCGCGCCGGATCTTCCAGGCTCTCCTTGACGCGCACCAGGAAGGTGACGGCTTCCTTGCCGTCGATGACGCGGTGATCGTAGGACAGCGCCAAATACATCATCGGGCGGACCTCGATCTTGCCGCCGACGACCATCGGACGCTCCTGGATCTTGTGCATGCCGAGGATGCCGGACTGCGGCGCGTTCAGGATCGGGGTCGACATCAGCGAGCCGTAGATGCCGCCATTGGTGATGGTGAAGGTGCCGCCCTGCATCTCGTCGATCTTGAGCTGGCCGTCACGGGCGCGGCGCCCGAAATCGGCGATGCCCTTCTCGATGTCGGCGATCGACTTGTGGTCGCAGTCGCGCACCACGGGCACGACGAGGCCCTTGTCGGTGCCGACGGCGACGCCGATGTGGTAGTAGTTCTTGTAGATCAAATCGGTGCCGTCGATCTCGGCGTTGACCGCCGGGATGTCCTTCAGCGCCTGCACGACGGCCTTGGTGAAGAAGCCCATGAAGCCGAGCTTGGAGCCGTGCTTCTTCTCGAACGCATCCTTGTAGTGGGCGCGCAGCGCCATCACGTTGGTCATGTCGACCTCGTTGAAGGTCGTGAGCATGGCCGCGGTGTTCTGCACGTCCTTGAGGCGGCGCGCGATGGTCTGGCGCTCTGGTTGATCTTCGCGGTCTGGCCGCCGGGCCTGGAAGAGGCCGTCGGCCGCAAGCGCGTCTTCCTCAACGCCGTCTTCAACGGTATCACGCTCGGAGGGCTCTAC
>NZ_JALBGZ010001304.1:0-901 GCF_023006515.1 Bradyrhizobium sp. PRIMUS42 | reverse complement strand
GCCTGCATGGCGCTCGCCGTGGTCATGATCTACCAGGCCATCGACCATCTCAACTTCGCGCAAGGCGAGATGGCGATGTTCTCGACCTTCATCTCCTGGCAGCTGATGCAATGGGGCCTGTCCTATTGGGCCGCCTTCATCATCACGCTGGCATTCTCCTTCGTCGCCGGCATCGCGATCGAGCGCATCCTGTTCAAGCCGCTCGCCAAGGCACCGGTGCTGACCAACGTCGCCGGCTTCATCGCGCTGTTTGCGATCATCAACTCCTCGGCCGGCCTGATCTGGGACTTCACCATCAAGCAGTATCCGACCCCGTTCGGCTCCTCGCCGTTCCTGGGCAGCCAGCTGATCTCGACCCACCAGGCCGGCATGATCGGCGTCACCGTGCTGCTGCTGCTCGGGCTCTACTTCTTCTTCCAGTACACGCGGATCGGTCTTGCGATGCGCGCGGCCGCCTCGGTGCCTGAATCGGCGCGCCTGGTCGGCATCAACACGAGCTGGATGATCGCGCTCGGCTGGGGCATGGCGACCGCGATCGGCGCGATCGCCGGCATGCTGATCGCTCCTGTGGTGTTCCTCGAGCCCAACATGATGGGCGGCGTCCTGATCTACGGCTTTGCCGCCGCGGTGCTCGGCGGGCTGTCGAGCCCGTTCGGTGCGGTGATCGGCGGCTTCCTGGTCGGCGTCTTCGAGAACCTCGCCGGCACCTACATCCCCGGCGTCGGCAACGAGCTGAAACTCCCGATCGCGCTCGCGCTGATCATCTCCGTCCTGGTCGTCAAACCCGCTGGCCTGTTCGGCCGGCACATCGTCAAGCGAGTTTGATCATGAGCGCTGCAGAAGAAGTCGTCGGCGAAGGCCACGAGGCGGTCGAGGCGGTTCCGAAGCGGGCCATGACGCT
>NZ_JALBGZ010001303.1:0-903 GCF_023006515.1 Bradyrhizobium sp. PRIMUS42 | reverse complement strand
GCTGATCACCAGCGTCCGCGAGGGTCCCGGCGCGCCGTCGGCGCCGAAGGCGAGCTTGTGATAGAGCCGCACCGGCATGGTCTTGCCGGTGCGCATGCGCAGATCGATGTCGAAGACCTCGGTCTTCACCTCGCCCGGCACCGCCACGATCGAGGTCAGCAGCGATGCGCCGTCGCCGGAGACGATGTCGGTCAGCTTCAGGCCGCCCGAGCCGATCTCGGCGAGGTCGTAGTCGAGCCAGTTCGCCAGCGTCGCGTTGACATAAGCGAGCTCGCCGGCCGGATTGACCGAGAAGAAGCCACACGGCGCGTGATCGAGATATTCGATCGCGTGCTGGAGCTCCTGGAACACGTCCTCCTGGCGCTCGCGGTCGCGGGTGATGTCGGCAATCGACCACACCGCGTATTTCGACTCGCGCTTGCCGGTCCCGAGCGGACGCACCCGCATGCGCAGCCAGCGGCCCTGGCTGCCGTCCTGGCCGGAGATGCGCACCTCTTCCTGCTGACGCTTGCCCTCGCGCGCGGCCTTCAGCAACCGGAACACGGCTTCGGAGACATCGGGGTTGCCGATGAAGACGCGTTCCACCGGGCGCACGTCCTGCGGGCCGGCGGCCCCGGTCAGGGTCAGATAGGCGGCATTGGAATAGACTACGTGGCCGCGGGCATCGGTGACCGCCAGCCCGTCGAATCCATGATCGGCGATCCGCCCCACGACCGGATCATCGAGACTGCGGTCGGCGAAGCGGATAATACCGGCGGCGAAGGCGAACAGGTTGAAGAGGCCGACCATCGCCAGCACGGCAAGGATGCCGAGAATATAGGGCTGCGCCTGCGCGCGCCCGAGCGTCATCAGCCCGACGGCGACGGCGACGAGGCCGGCGGCCACCAGCAACACCAGCGCAAT
>NZ_JALBGZ010001302.1:0-903 GCF_023006515.1 Bradyrhizobium sp. PRIMUS42 | reverse complement strand
CGCACCGCGACCTCCTTGCGCGAGCGGCTGTCGCCGGATGCCTGGCAGGTCATCACCGAGATGGCCGAGCGCCTCGCTTATGAGGTCGAGGGCGACGACAGCGTGCTGAGCGCGGCCGAGCTGACCTTGCAGGAGCTTGCAAGCTTTGCCGGCCTTGCGCAGGAGAACATGAACCGCGCCGCCGGCTGGCGCTTCCTCGACATCGGACGCCGCACCGAGCGCGCCATCAACACCACGCGCTTCACCCGCCAGTTCGCCTATGACGAGGCCGGCGACGAGGATCTCGACATCCTGCTGACGCTGGTGGATTGCCAGATCACCTACCGCTCGCGTTATCTGCTGGCGCCGATCCTGGCGCCGGTGCGCGACCTCGCCGTGCTCGACGGCTACAATCCGCGTTCGGTGGCGTTCCAGGTGACGACGCTGAACGAGCACATTGCCGCGCTGCCGAGCCTGAAGGAGCACGGCCTGATCGAGAAGCCGCAACGGCTTGCGGTGGCAATGCAGGCAATGCTTGCAACGGCTGAGGCCGAGAAGCTCGAGGTCAAGACGCTGTTCGCGCTGGAACAGGATCTGCTCAGCCTCGCCGAGGCGATCGGGCAGCACTACTTCCCGCATGGCCCCAATGCCAGCCGGCCGGAAAAGCTGACGGGGCTGGCGTGATCTACGACATCCGTCACGTCACCACCTACGAATACGAGAATCCGGTCAGCTTCGCCCGCTGCACCTTGCGGCTGGAGCCGAGAAGCGGCGGCGGCCAGGAGCTGATCTCGCATCATGTCGAGATCCGGCCGCGCCCGGCCGAGCGCAACGTCCGCCGCGATTTCTTCGGCGCGCTCACCGAGAGCGTGGTGATCGAGGCCGCGCATCGCAATCTGCAGATCGACTCGCGCTCGCGCGTGT
>NZ_JALBGZ010001301.1:0-908 GCF_023006515.1 Bradyrhizobium sp. PRIMUS42 | reverse complement strand
TCTCATAAAAGTTGCATCATGATCAGTTTTAGAAAAGCTATTTCTATCTTTAAGAATCGATTTTTGTTCTTCATATTTACTTTTTCTTTCGGAATAATCATCAAATTTCTTTTTGAACTTCTTAATCTCAGTTCTTTTTTTACGGGTCTGTTTTCTAATTTGAGTACAATCTTCGTTCTGAATAGAATGATTTAAATCTTCGATTTCTTTATCTAAATGACTACCAATTAAATCTATTTCTTCTATTGTTAAATCGCTATCTCCATCTTCTTTTATCTCTGGTATTATTTTTTCTTCAACTAAGTCACGATATAATGCTTTTGAATTTTCGTTCAATTTCGATTCGTGATTTTGAATACTTTTCTTCCACACAAATGTATACCTATTGGCATTAGCTTCTACTTTTGTACCATCAATAAAAATTGAATTATCATCAATAAGATTTTGCTTTAAACATTGACTATGAAACTGAATAAATAAAGATTCAATTAATGCATCAGTATTAGGATTTACTCTAAAACGATTAATAGTTTTATAAGAAGGTGTTTGATTTTGAGCTAACCACATCATTCGAATACTGTCATGAAGTAATTTCTCTATTCTACGACCAGAAAATACAGATTGAGTGTATGCATATAAGATAATTTTTAACATCATTTTTGGATGATAGGATGTTGCGCCACGATGATGTCTGAATTCATCGAATTCGCTATCAGGTATCGTTTCAACAATTTCATTAACATATCGTGAAATATCATTTTGAGGAATTCTAACAGAAGTTTCTATTGGTAGTGTAAGTTGGGTCATGTTATAATTTTTATACATAAGGCACCTCGTTAATTTAGTTTAGTGGTATTTATTAAATTATACGAAAGTGTCTTATTTTTTTAAAGTAGTTCAAAGTAAAA
>NZ_JALBGZ010001300.1:0-908 GCF_023006515.1 Bradyrhizobium sp. PRIMUS42 | reverse complement strand
CGCGTTCGAGAACGGCAGGATCTCGGCGCGCAAGCGGTCGCGACCGACAAGATGCTGGTGGCGGCGATCTCGCAAGCCAGTGCCGCGCGCAATGCGGCCGCAGAGCAAGCTCTCCGCGCCCGTGCCTCGGCCATCGCAAATCAAATCCGGGAATTGGATCGCACGATCGTCGCCCAGTTCCCGGACTATGCGGCGCTGGTGACCAAGACGCCGATCGCGATCGAGGACGTCCAGAAGCAGCTTCGTCCCAACGAGGCGATGGTGCTGTTCACGACGACGTCGCGTGCCACTTTCGTCTGGATGGTGACGCGCTCGGATGTGCGTTGGCATGCGGCCGATCTCGGCGAAAGGCAGCTCAACGAGGCCGTCGGCGCGCTGCGTTGCGGTCTCGACGCGGAGGCATGGCTGGATAAGGCATCGACATGCCCTCAGAAGCTCGGCCGCAAGGCTCCGCTGGGCGCAGACGAACCGCTGCCGTTCGATCAGGAGCGCGCCTTTGCGCTCTATCAGGCCCTGCTTGGTCCGGTCGCGCGCGAGATCGATGGCAAGGAGCTGATCCTGGTGCCGTCGGGCCCACTGGCGACGCTGCCTTTCCAGGTTTTGCTGACGGACAAGCCCACGGCAGGTGGAGACCTCACGAGGGCACCCTGGCTGGTCAAGCGATTTGCGACCACCGTCTTGCCCTCCGTCTCCAGCCTCAAGGCGCTACGCCAGGTTGGGCGCAGGAGTGCGGCGTCGAAACCGTTCCTTGGCGTCGGCAATCCGACGCTCGACGGCGATGGGCGCAGCGATCTTTCGATCTCGCGCGCCAAGCTGGCGCGTCAGATCCAGACCTGCGCCGCCATCCCGACACAGGCGAGCCAGGTCGCGCAAAGAAGCTTGCGTGCCGTCGACGCGCTGTCGGGCGG
>NZ_JALBGZ010000012.1:0-34234 GCF_023006515.1 Bradyrhizobium sp. PRIMUS42 | reverse complement strand
TGCTCGACAACGCGCTCCAGGCCCGCTCGCGCTACATGCGCCTCGCCGACCGCGCCTCGCGGCTGTACGCGCCGGTGGTGCATGCGACCGCATTTCTGACCATTCTCGGCTGGGTCATTGCCGGCGCGTCCTGGCATGATGCGATCGTGACCGGCGTTGCCGTGCTGATCATTACCTGTCCCTGCGCGCTGGGGCTTGCCATTCCGACCGTGCAGACGATCGCCTCCGGTGCGATGTTCAAGTCCGGCGTGCTGCTGAACTCCGGCGACGCCATCGAGCGGTTGGCCGAGACCGACCATGTCATCTTCGACAAGACCGGCACGCTGACGCTGCCCGATCTCGAAGTGATGAATGCCGCCGACATTCCCGCCGATGTCTTCGAGCTCGCCGGCCGCCTTGCGCTGTCGAGCCATCATCCGGTTGCCGCCGCCGTCGCGCAAGCGGCCGGCGCCAGATCACCTGTTGTCGGTGCGGTCGAAGAGGCCGGGCAGGGCGTCCGTGCGACATTGGACGGCGTCGAGCTCCGCCTTGGCCGCCCTTCTTTCTGCGGCGCGGAGGCACTGGTCGGCAGCGCCATGGTCGATCCCGAAGCCTCCATCGTCGCTTTCAGCAAGGGCAGCGAAAGCTTCATCCTCTCGGTCCGCCAGGGCCTGCGTCCGGATGCGCAGGCTGTGATCGCGGCACTGAAGGCGCGCAACATCGGCATCGAGATTCTCTCCGGCGACCGCGAGCCGGCGGTGAAGGCGGCGGCCCATGCGCTCGACATTCCCGAATGGCGCGCCGCCGTCACGCCGGCCGACAAGATCGCGCGGATCGAGGAATTGAAGCGGCGCGGCGCAAAAGTGCTGATGGTCGGCGACGGCATGAACGACGCGCCCTCGCTCGCGGCAGCCCATGTCTCGATGTCGCCGATCTCGGCCGCGCATCTGAGCCAGGCCACTGCCGACCTCGTCTTCCTTGGCCGGCCGCTGGCTCCGGTGGTCGCGGCCATCGACGCTTCACGCAAGGCGCTGCATCTGATGCGGCAGAATCTCTGGCTTGCGATCGGATATAATGTCCTGGCGGTGCCGGTTGCGATCAGCGGCGTCGTGACGCCCCTGATCGCGGCTGCGGCCATGAGCGGATCCTCGATCCTGGTCATGCTGAATTCGCTGCGCGCGCGCGGCGCCTCGCGGGAGATCGTGTGATGGAAATCCTGGTCATCCTGGTCCCGCTGGCGCTGATGCTCGGAGGTGCCGGTCTCGTCGCCTTCCTCTGGTCGCTCCGCAGCGGCCAATACGACGATCTCGACGGCGCCGCCTGGCGCGCCATCGCCGACGACGAGCCGCCGCAGGACGCCCCGGCGAAGCGCTAGGCGGCTGCCCGTTCATCGAATTGCCACAGGCCTTGCGGATTGTTCGGTCTCGTTCGCAGCCGAGATTCTGCCATTGGTCGCCGAGAAAGATCTGGAAGCAGCACTCGATCAGGTCCGCGCTGACGCGCTGGACCCGATCGCAGGCATATTCGGTCCTGACACGCTGACCTGGCGGATGGACCGCGAGGCGGTCATCTTTCTCGGCGCCGGCCGCGCGCTGCTCCTGCAACTGGCCCATCCCTGGGTCGCCGCCGCCATCGCCGAGCATTCCAACACCTTTGCCGATCCGATCGGTCGCTTCCACCGCACCTTCGACATCGTCTTTGCCATGGTGTTCGGCTCGCTCGACCGGGCGCTGCTGTCAGCGCGCCAGCTGCATCGGCGTCACAGCATGATCGCCGGCGAGATGCCCGAGACAGTCGGCCCCTTTGCTGCAGGTTCTCGCTATTGTGCGAACGACATCCCGTCGCTGCGCTGGGTCCATGCGACGCTGGTGGAGTCCGCGCTGATGGCGCACGATCTGGTCCTGCCGCCTCTCTCGGCGGAGGAGCGCGAGCGTTACTGGACCGAGAGCCGGCTGTTCGGATCCTTGTTCGGACTAACGGCGGACCACCTGCCGGCGGATTGGTCGGGCTTTACGGCCTACACCGCGGCGATGGCGCAATCGGAGACGCTGACCGTCAGCCCGGCGGCACGCGAGATCGCCGCGCAGATCTTTGGCGGCACGCGTCCGTGGTTGCGGCCGCCGCGTTGGTATCGCGCGCTCACGGCGAGGATGTTGCCGGAGCGCTTGCGCGCGGGCTTCGGATTCGAGCTCGACGAGCGCGACACCAGATCCGCTGAACGAGCGCTGAGATGGATCAGGCGGGTCTATCCAAGATTGCCTGATAGGTTGCGCTATGTCGGCCCCTACCAGGAAGCGCAGGCGCGCTTGCGGGGCGAGCCGCAGCCCGATTGGATGGTCCGCTGTCTGAACAGGGCGTGGATCGGCCGGCCGCAGATGGATGTGCGCGGGAAGGGGTGAAGTGCTCAGCTCTTAGCTCCGTCATCCTGAGGTGCGAGGCTTGCGATGCGACGCATCGCGAGCGGAGCCTCGAAGGATGCACGGCCCCGCTGCTGCAGGCGGGCCGTCGCCTTCGAGGGCCGCTGAAGAAGCGGCCACCTCAGGGTGACGGTGATGGAGCGGCGCTCGTATGAACGGAGTGTGAGGAAGCGCCGTCGCCTCTCACACCGACGCCAACTTCCTATACAGCGCGCTGTAGCTGCCGGCCGAGATGCTCCAGGAGAACGAGCGCCCCATGGCGCTGCGGCGCATGGTGTCGAGCTGGTCGTGCGCCACGAAGGCCGAGAAGGCCCGGCGCACGCCGCCGAGGAAGGAATCGCGCGAGGGTTTCGAGAACAGGAATCCGGTCTCGCCGTCGGTGATGGTCTCGGCAAGGCCGCCGGTCTGGTGCCCGATCGGCAGCGAGCCGAAGCGCTGGGCGTACATCTGGCTGAGCCCGCACGGCTCGAAGCGCGACGGCATCAAGGTGAAGTCGCTGCCGGCAAAGATGCGGCGGGCCTGGGCGTCGTTGAAGCCGATCACCACGCCGATGGCGTCGGGGCGGCGGCGATGCGCGTCGATCAAGGCCTGCTCGAGCGCCGGCTCACCGGAGCCGGTGACCACGATCTGCCCGCCGGCATCGACGATTTCATCGGCGGCCGACAGCACGAGGTCGATGCCCTTTTGATGCACGAGCCGGGCGACGATGCCGAACATCGGGCCGCGCGAGACCGCCAAGCCGAACTGCTTGCGGACGTAATCCGCGTTGGCCTTCTTGCCGACCCAGTCGCCGGCGCCGAATTGCTGGGCGAGTTGGGCGCAGGAGCGCGGGTCCCAGCTCTCGTCGATGCCGTTGAGGATGCCGGTGAGCTCGGCGGCGTCGGAGCGGACGCGAAGCAGTCCCTCGAGGCCACAGCCGAATTCCTCCGTCGTGATCTCGCGCGCATAAGTGCCGCTGACGGTGGTGAGGTGCGAGGCGTAGACGAGGCCGGCCTTGAGGAAGGAGACCTGATCATAGAATTCGACGCCGTCGATGTGGAAGGAGCTCTCCGGTGCGCCGATCCGCCGCAGCGAGTCCTTCGGGAAGAGGCCCTGATAGGCGAGGTTGTGAATGGTCAGGATCGACGGCAGCTTGGCGCCGCGCCAGGCAAGATAAGCCGGCACGAGCGAGGCCTGCCAGTCATTGGCATGGATAAGGTCTGCTGCCCAATTCTTGTCCAGCTTGCCCATGGCGAGCTCAGCGGCTGCCGAGGCAAGGCGCGCGAAGCGGATGTCGTTGTCCGGCCAGTCGTGCCCGGACTCGTCGCCATAGGGGTTGCCGGGGCGGTCGTAAAGTTGTGAGCACAACAGCACGTAGACCGGCAGTCCGTCCTTGGTCGCGGCGCGGCCGAGCGAGCAGGCCGGCATTTCCGCGAACGCGGGGCTGCGGCCAACGATCTGAATATGCGTGAGTTGCTCGATGATGTCGCGATAGCCGGGCAGCATGATCCGGATATCGGCAAAGGAGCGAAGGGCGCGGGGGAGGGCGGCCGAAACGGCTCCAAGTCCGCCAACGCGGACGAAGTCGTCCATCTCTGTGGTGACGAACAAGACCCTCAAGAACAGCTGCCCTCTTCCGATCCCGTTCGCTACTATGCAAGAACGGGTCCAGTTGTCCCGGAATTCTTAAAGCCCGCCCACGCGGCGCGCCCGTTCGGTAAACACTTTCCTACTCAGCCGCCGCCCTCTAGGGTCGCCGCATCAACAACAGAGAACTTCGATAGTTCCTAAGAGACCCAAGGACGTAAGCAGGCATGCAGCTAGCAGATAAGCATGAGGGGACGACGACAAAGGCGTTCGCGGGGCTGCGCGTCCTGGATTTTTCGACCACGATCGCCGGTCCCCATTGCACGCGGATGCTCGCCGACATGGGCGCCGAGGTCATCAAGATCGAGACCGACGGCGGTGAGACGATGCGGACCCGACCGCCGCTGCGCCAGGGGTGCAGCACCGCCTTCGGCCAGCTCAATGTCGGCAAGAAGAGCCTGGTGCTCGACCTCAAGTCCGAAGACGGCAAGGAGGCGGTGCGCCGGCTGGCCGCGAGCGCGGACATCCTGGTCGAGAACTTTCGCCCCGGCGTGATGCACCGGCTGCGGCTCGACTACGACAGTCTGCGTCCGCTCAACCCCAAGCTGATCTACTGCTCGATCTCGGGCTACGGCCAGACCGGCCCCTCGGCCGAGCTGCCGGCCTATGCGCCGGTGATCCATGCGGCCTCCGGCTACGACATGGCGCATCTCTCCTACCAGCCCGGCCGCAGCCGCCCCGATTCCTGCGGCATCTATCATGCCGACGTCGTCACCGGCACCTACGGCTTCGGCGCAATCGCGTCCGCGCTCTATCAGCGCACTGTGACAGGGGTTGGCCAGCACATCGACGTCTCCATGATGGAAACCATGCTGTCACTGACGCTGACCGAATTGCAGACCTCGCAATTCACGGTGAAGCCGACCGCGCGCCCGATGTTCGGGCCAACCGAGACGGCAAACGGCTATGTCATGATCACTGTCGCCAGCGAAAAGACGTTTCAGGGCTTGATGGGAGTGATCGGCCGCCCCGCCTGGATCTCCGATCCGCGCTTCTCGACCTACGCCGCGCGCCGCGAGAACTGGGTCGAGATGATGGACGGCGTCGAAGCCTGGTCACGGCAGCTCACGACCGATGCGTGTCTCGCCACGCTGGGCTCGGCCGGCGTGCCGGCTTCGGCCTATCGCACCGTGTCCGAGGCACTGACCGATCCGCAACTCGCGCACCGGCAGGCGCTCTCCGAGGTGCGCGACGAGGGAGGCTCCTTTCAGGTGCTCAACGTGCCGTTCCGGATGTCGGGCGCCGACACCAAGCCCGCCAAGACGATGGCCGTGCTCGGCGAGCATACGGATGCGCTGCGCGACGAAGTCGGCCTCGCCGATGATGCGCCAATTCCGACGGGCAAAACGGCCGCGACACGCTGAAACTGGGTGTCGTGCAACAAGCAATGCGGCCTTGCGTTCCGTCGGCTTGTCATCATCGGCTAGCGTCGACTAGACAGGCCCAGGTTTGTCTCGCCACGCCGCCCATGGCATGGTGGGCGATAACGACAAGCATGCCGGGAGGACGCCAATGAAGAGTTTCAAGGTTGCCGATTTCAAGGCGCCGCTGCAGGAGTTCGACGAGGCGACGCCGCAACCCTCGGGCACGCAGGTGCTGATCAAGGTGAAGGCGGCCGGCGTCTGCCACAGCGATCTCCACATCTGGGAAGGCGGCTACGATCTCGGCCATGGCCGCAAGCCGCTGTCGCTGAAGGACCGCGGCATCAATCTGCCGCTGACCATGGGGCACGAGACGGTCGGCGAAGTCCTCGCCTTCGGCCCCGACGTGAAGCCGACCGACCAGGGCGACCTCAAGCTCGGCGACGTCGGTCTCGTCTATCCCTGGATCGGCTGTGGTAAATGCGCCACGTGTCTGGCGGGCGACGAGAACATGTGCCTGACGCCGCGCTCGCTCGGCGTCTATTGCGACGGCGGCTATTCCGATCACATGCTGGTGCCGCATCCGCGCTATCTGCTCAATCTGAAGGGCCTCGACCCATCGACGACCGCGCCCTATGCGTGCTCGGGCGTCACCACCTACAGCGCGCTGAAGAAAGTCGAGCAGCATTTCGACACGCCGATCGTGATGTTCGGTGCCGGCGGCCTCGGCCTGATGGCCCTGTCGCTCTTGAAGGCGATGGGCGGCAAGGGCGCGATCATGGTCGATATCGACGCCAGAAAGCGCGAGGCGGCTGAGAAGGCCGGCGCGCTCGCCACCGTCGATCCCAAGGCGCCGGATGCGCTGGAGCAGCTTGCGAAGAAGGCGGGCGGCCCGATCCGCGCCGTGATTGACCTCGTCGGCAACGCCGCGACGACGCAGCTCGGATTCGACTGCCTGACCAAGGGCGGCAAGCTCGTCATCGTCGGCCTGTTCGGCGGCGGCGCGACCTGGGCGCTGCCGCTGATTCCGATCAAGGCGGTGACGATCCAGGGCAGCTACGTCGGCAATCTGCGCGAGACGCAGGAGCTGCTCGAGCTCGTGCGAACAAAAAGGGTGCCGCCGATCCCCGTGACGACAGCCCCGCTCGCCAAGGCCAATGACGCGCTGCTGCAATTGCAGCAGGGCGCGGTGGTCGGGCGCACGGTGCTGACGCCGTAACGAACGCTCTCTCCTCCGTCATTACGAGGAGCGAAGCTACGAAGCAATCCAGACTGCCCCCCGCGGAAAGATTCTGGATTGCTTCGCTTCGCTCGCAATGACGACTTGGCTAACTTCTTTCTCGAGGCCCTCCATGTCCGCAAACAACGCCTTCCACATTGCCGTGCTCGCCGGTGACGGCATCGGTCCCGAAGTCATGGCGCCGGCCCTCGAGGTGCTGCGCAAGATCGAGCAAAAATCGGATCTGCGCTTCCGCTTCACCGAGGCGCCGGCCGGCGCCAACAATTATCTCGCCACCGGCAAGTCGATGCCGGATAGCACGATCAAGCTGTGCGAGGAGGCGGACGCGATCCTGCTCGGCGCCTGCGGCCTGCCGTCGGTGCGCTACCCCGACAACACCGAGATCGCGCCGCAGATCGAGCTGCGTTTCATCTTCGATCTCTATGCCGGCGTGCGGCCCGCGCGCCTCATTCCCGGCGTGCCGAGCCCGATCGTCGGTGCTGACCAGCGCGGCATCGATCTCGTCGTCATCCGCGAATCCACCGAGGGCCTGTTCGCCTCGATGGGCAAGGGCGTCGTCACCCATGAGGACGCGCGCGAGACCATGGTGATCACGCGCCGGACATCAGAGCGCCTGTTCGAGTTCTCGTTTCGCCTGGCGGAGCGGCGCAAGGCGCGCGGCAAGCCCGGTGCGCTCACCTGCGTCGACAAGGCGAATGTGTTCAAGGCGTTTGCGTTCTTCCGCGGCATCTTCGACGAGATCGAGAAGAAGCATCCTGATGTGAAGACCGACCGGCTCTATGTCGATGCCTGCTCGGCGATGCTGGTCAAGCGGCCCTGGGATTTCGACGTGATGGTGATGGAGAACATGTTCGGCGACATCGTCTCCGACATCACCGCGAGCCTGATCGGCGGCCTCGGCATGGCGCCGTCGGCCGACATCGGCGACAAATACGCCGTGTTCCAGCCCTGCCACGGCACCGCGCCCGATATCATGGGGCAGGGCAAGGCCAATCCCACCGGCATGATCCTGTCGGCGGCGATGATGCTGGACTGGCTCGCCGACAAGCACGGCATCGAGAGTGCGGCGGAAGCCGGCGAGACCATCGAGCGTGCGGTGGATCAGGTCTATGCCGGCGGCATCAAGCCGATGGAATTCGGCGGCAGCAACGGCACGGCGGATATTACCAAGGCGGTGCTGGCGGCGCTGTAGTCAAAGAAAAGGGGCCCGCAGGCCCCTTCGTGTTCACCAGCGGCGCCAGTGGTGATGGCGGTGACCCCAGCCCCACGGACGGGGGCCGTAGAAGCGTCGCGGGCCGCCGTAATAGCCGTAGGCGCCGTAATAGTTCGGACGCCAGAAGCAACGGCCCCAGGGGTTGCAGACCCAGCGCACCTGATCGATGTCAGCGGCCGGGCCGCTCGCGATTCGATCCGCCTGGGGAATGCCGTTCGGCATTGCCGCGAACGCCGAGCCCGAGGCGAGCGCCGCACCGCCCAGAGCTGCGAGACCAAGAACAGCAAATTTGAATTTCATCGCAATCTCCTCGTTGGTGGCGAGAGAACCTGCGACAGATAAACTGGTTGCTATCGGGGTGCGGTCGTGCGCGGATTTAATCTTCCTGAATGAAGGTTCAGATTCAGCGCCCCTGGAATTTGGGCCGGCGTTTCTCCATGAAGGCTTGCCGGCCCTCGCGGAAATCCGCGCTGTCCATGCAGGCATGGCCGACCGCCTGGATTGCCTCCATGTCGCGCTGGCTTTCGTCCTTCAGCACCTGCGCGATGGTGATCTTGGCGGCCTTGATTGCGAGCGGGGCGTTCTCGGAGATGGTCTGCGCGATCGACATGGTCTCGCCCCAGAGCTCGCCCTCCGGGAACACGCGCTCGACGAGACCGATGCGCAGCGCCTCGGCGGAATCGATCCGCATGCCCGTGTACATCAAGAGGCGCGCCCAGGACGGGCCGACCAGCGACACCAGATGCTTCAACCCGTCATAACCATAGGCGATGCCGAGCCTGGCCGCGGGAATGCCGAACTGACTGCCGTGTGCGGCGATACGAATGTCGGCGAGCATCGCGACCTGCATGCCGGCGCCGAGACAGAAGCCCTCGATGCAGGCGATCGTCGGTTTGGGATAGTCGGCCAGCAGCGCGCGCTGGGCGGCGCTGCGCCTAGCGTATTCCTCGGACGCGGCCGCGTTATGGCGCGTCTTCTCGAACTGGCTGATGTCGGCGCCGGAGACGAACGCCTTGCCGCCGGCTCCGCGCAGGATCACGACGCGCACCGTCTCGTCGTCGCGCAAGGCCGTCAGCGCCGCGCCAAATCCCTCCCACATCTCCAGCGACATCGCGTTGCGCTTGTCGGGATTGTTGAAGGTGATCACGCCGACGCCACTGGCTGCGTGCTTGAGGATCTTGCCGTCGGCGTAAGGTGTTTCGGTCGTGCTGGAAATGCCGGGCATCGCGCGCTCGCTTGTCATGTGCGGGAGGCAATGTGCTGCGCGGACGCTTGCGGGGTCAACCGGGGCAGGGCGCGCGAGTCTGCATCCGCCTGTTCCGCGATTGCATGGCGCTTCGTCCTAAGCATCGTGCCGCAAAGAAAAAGGGGCGGTCGAACCGCCCCGGAAAGGCCGCGCGTAAGCGCGCGAGCCGGAATATGCTCGTCCGGTCTCGTTCAATCCGGCCGCGCCCCGTGACGCGGCGGATTGAAGATCGGCCCTAAAAGGCAGACCGTCGATCGACCTCAGCTTTCGTTCGCTGCGATAGATTCCATCAACGAGACGAGCTGACGTTGCACCGTCTGGTCCTTGATCTTGCTGTAGGCGCGCAACAGGCGGAGGCTGAATGCGCTGTCGAGGAACAGCAGGCTCTCGACTTCGCGGGCCTTGTTGTCGCCGTCGTAGAAGAAGGTCACGGGCACATCGAGGGCGGAGGCGATCTGCTGAAGTCGAGCCGCGCCGACGCGATTGACGCCCTTCTCGTATTTCTGGACCTGCTGGAAGCTGACGCCAAGCTTCTCACCGAGCTCCGCCTGCGAGATCTTCATCTCGACGCGCCGCAGACGGATCCGCTTGCCAAGCTCAATGTCGGGCTTGCCGGCACTGCGCTGCTTCATTCTTTTTGCCGCTGCTTTCATCTTTGTTCTCACCTTTGTTCTTCGGTTGAAAATCCCCCGAAGAGCTGGGTCAGGGGTTCGCCCATATACGAGTCCTTGAATTCATGCGGGTGCACGAACTCTTCCTTAAACCACGGGAAGCGAGCGGGACTGAAAGCTTCGATCAGCCAGTCGATCATGTGCCGCACGCGCGGAATACGGCCGCTACCGGGATGGTAGGACAACCAGATATCCAGCGGTCGGTTCAGCTCGACCTCCAGTGGAATCAACTTCCCGCCAAGCGCAATGGCATAGCTGGGAAAGACGCCGATGCCGGCGCCATTCGCGACGGCCCAATAGTTGGCGCTCGAGACGTTGGTCTTCATGACCAGGAGGTCACGTTCCGAAACGCCCGGGAAGAAGCTCTCGAAGGATTCCTTGGCGGCGAGCTGATCGGCGAATTGCAGCACCAGGCGATGCTTGATCAATTCCGCCGCCGAACGCGGCGCGCCGTGCTTTTCAATGTATTTTTCGGAGGCCCAGAACATCAGGTGCATGCGGCCGAGCCGTACCAGCTTGATGTCGAGCGCCGAGGGACGCGACAGATGGATGGCGACGTCGGCCTCGTGACGCGAGACGTCGGCCGAACGCATCGCGCAATGCAGGTCGACCAGAATCTTCGGATAGGCGTGCTGGAATTCAACCAGGCGCGGAGCGAGCCAGAACGTGCCGAGCCCCTCGGTAACGGCGACCCGAACCTCGCCGGACAGGGCATTGGCCATCGAGTCGCTGGCGCGCAGCACGTCGAAGGTGGCGGCCTCCATGCGCTCGACGGCGGAGACCACCAGCGCGCCTTCATCGGTCAGATGGGTGCCGTGGACGTCGCGGGTGAACAGCGTCGTGCCGGTCTGGCGTTCGAAATCGTCGATCCGCCGGCGCACGGCGTTGATCGACAACGACAAGCGCTCGGCCGCCGAGCGGAAACTCCCGCATCGGACGACTTCGAGAAATATGCGGGCCGTATCCCAATCAGAGAGGCCGCTGAGATTTGTCTTTGGGCGTTCCGCCAGATGAACGCCCCTTTCCGCTAAGGAGTGCATACAATTTCCTTCGGGAGGCTAAACTGGCAGAATCTGGCGCAAACCACAACCACTGCGGGTTGGGGGACGTAAAGTTTTGAACGTCATCCTTACTACCTCGTGGGTGGTATCGGAGTGCTGCCAATGGCTGGGGAATCGGGCGGACTATTTGCCTGGATGAGGGGTGTAGCGTGAGTTCCGTTGCGAGCCGTCAAATGGCTGCGGGATTGCAGGCCCTGTTCGCATTGAATGACTTTGCGCGAGAGCGGGCGCCGTCTCCCTCGACGGATCAATCACAGCGCGCCAGGCGTTTTCTCCCGAACTGCTTCGGCAATGACCAACTGCGCAGCGCAGCGATATCGGCCGGAATCGCGGTTCCAAGGCTGAAACCGATTGAAATCAGGTTCGGAGGCGCAGCGGCCTCATGCTATCCTCGGTATTCCATGGGGGCCGAAGGGGTCGTCACAACCACGTCTCGCAGGCCGAATTAACGGAAAGAACGCCGGTGTCGCATTCAGACGAACAGTTGCAGTCGGTGCTGGAAACGCTCGAGGAGTGCCGCAGGGTTCTCAACGCGTGCGACAGCCGTGAGTCGGCCGAGCTGCTGTCCATCGCCATCCTCGACGTCAGGATGAAACTCAAAGGAATTGACAGCGCCGATCTCAAGGCGCTGTGCGACGAAATGCTGCGGAGCGCCGCGAGCGAACCGCCGTCCCCTTCCAAGCAGACGCAGGACCAGCCCCGGCGTCCGCTGCTCCGCGTGGTGAAGTAGCCGCGCCGCCGAGTTTCGCTTTTTGGCGAGATTTGTGCGCGTCCCGATGCCGCACCTGTGATCGCAGACGGCATCGGGAGGAGCCCTGGTTTCGTGCGCCTCTGTTGCGCATTCCCCGGCATCGGCTACACCAGAGCCGGTTCGGCTCCGGGCCGGACGCATTCCCCCGCGCGCCCTACCGGCACCTGAGATGGCTCAGACGGCATCATGCAAAATGTTTCGATCCCGGCGGCGCTGATTGCCGGCCTCGTCAGCTTCCTCTCGCCTTGCGTCCTGCCGCTGGTTCCGCCGTATCTGATCTATCTCACGGGCGCCACGATCGAGCATGTCGAGAGCGACGAGCCGGCCTCGACCTCCAAGCGCGCGATCATGATGTCGGCGCTCCTGTTCGTGCTTGGCTTCTCCACGGTGTTCGTCGCGCTCGGCGCCAGCGCCTCGCTGATCGGCGGGCTGATCCGCGCCTGGTCGGCCGAACTGTCGATCCTCGCCGGCCTCGTCATCATCGTCATGGGCCTGCACTTCCTGGGCTTGACGCGCATCGGCCTGTTGATGCGCGAGGGCCGACTGCCGATCCCCAAGCCTGTTGGCCTCTGGGGGGCCTATATCATGGGCCTCGCCTTCGCCTTCGGCTGGACGCCCTGCATCGGCCCGATCCTCGCCGCGATCCTCTCGATCGCCGCGGCTGAAGCCACGGTGACGAAGGGCGCCGGCCTGCTCGCGGTCTATTCGGCCGGCCTCGGCATTCCCTTCTTGATTGCCGCGCTGATGATCGAACAGTTCTCCGCGCTGTTCGCGCGCATGAAGGGCCATCTCGTCACGGTCGAGCGCGCCATGGGCGTGCTGATGGTGATCACCGGCATCGGCTTCCTCACCGGTGCAGTCTCGAATGTGAGCATCTGGCTGCTCGAGACGTTTCCGGCGCTGCAGACGATCGGGTAGGGCGCGCCCGTGGCGGCGTTCGGGAATGAAGATGATTGCTTCGGCCAATCGTCATTGCCTGATGCTCGACAGACGTCTGCGGTCGGACCCACCCCGGGAAGTGTTGGATTGTTCAATTGCCGGGGACGGCACGTATAGGCGGACTTATCGGCCGATTTTCTTAATGCAAGTTGGTTCGCCGCTGGGGTGAGGGGTGCAATCCCAATCAGGTCCGAAGCCCGCACCGGCGTTTCGCTGTGGCAGGAAAGGGAAATATATCGCAACCAGCGCAAAGATGCCGACAGCGATAATTGCGGACGCCAGCATCCATAGAATGCCCGCGCGATCCGGATTCCAGCGGAGCTGCCGCATTGATGCTTCCTTGGATTGGGATGCTTCACGGCCGTATCATCCATGCGATGTGGCGCTCGCCACGCTCGTGCCGTTCCAATCCCAAGGTCACCGCGCCTCGTCAAGCGTGCAGATCACCGTGCAGACGACGCCGCGCGGCAGGAAGTCGACGGTTGCCTCGCCGCCGAGCTGGTCGCGCGCGCTGCGCTCGATCAGGCGCGAGCCGAAGCCGCGCTGCACCGGCGCCGTCACCGGCGGTCCACCGATCTCGGTCCAGATCAGCCGCAGCCGTGGCTTCGGCGCTTCCGTGATGACCTCCCAGTCCAGTGTCACCCGGCCGGTCTCGTTGGATAGCGCGCCGTATTTCGCGGCGTTGGTGGCGATCTCGTGCACGATCATCGACAGCACCACGGCGAGCCGCGGCGACAGCGGCACCGCGGGACCGGCCATGCGGATGCGGTCGGGACCATTGAGAAGGAAAGGCTGAAGGGCGCGGGCGATCACGTCCCGGAGTTCGGAGCCCGCCCATTTCTCCTGGCTCAGAAGGTTATGCGCTTCGGCCAGTGCACCGAGCCGGCCCTCGAACTTGGTCCGCTCGTCCCGGCTGGCGCTGCGGAAGGTCTGCACCGCGATCGCCTGCATCAAAGCCAGCGTGTTCTTGACGCGATGGTTGAGCTCCTCGATCAGGAGATTGTGCAGCATTTCGCCGCGCGCGATCGTGGTGGCCATCCTGACCGCGAAGGTCAGGCCGGTCAGCAGCAGGATGCCGCCGATCAGGCTGGTGATCGCGATGTTGCGCCAGAGCGGTGCGATCAGCGAGCCTTCGTCGACGCCGGCGGCGATAGTCCAGCCCGTCAGCTGCGATCGTGTGTAGGCAGCGGCAAGGGCGACGCCGTCGAGCGACACCGTTGGGAGCGCTGCCTCGCTACGGCCGAACATCTCGGCATAGAGCGAGGGCGAAGCACGCTTTCCGAACGATTCATTGGGGTTCGGCGCGCGTGCAAATACGATGCCCTTGGTGTCGAGCAGAGAGACGGTCCAGAGCTGGTCGGGCCGCTGCTTCTCCACCAGTTCCTGAAAGATGCTGATCGGCGGGCTGAAGCAGAGGTCGTAGATCACCTCGCCGTTGCGGAACACCGGAACCTCGACGGTGAGGACCTGCCGCCCATTGATCGCGCCTGTGAACAGGTCGGAATATTGCGGCGACCTGGTCGCGAACACCTTTTCGATGATCTCCAGATGGCCGCGCGGCGGCAGGCTTGCGGTGTCTTCCGTTGCGGAGGAGAACAACAGCCGGCCTTTCCGGTCGGAGATCAGCACCAGGCCGCCCTTGCCATACTGGTCGACGAAGCCGAGGGCGATGCGGCGAAAGTTTTGGAAGTCGTCGTTGCGCAGTGAATTCGTCAACGCCAGGACCTGCAGGCCGCCGGTCATCCGCTGCACCTCGGAATCGAGCACGAGGCGCATGCTGCGCACGTTCTCCAGGACGCGGCGGGTCGCGTCGCTTCGGTCCTGCTTGTAATTGTAGAAGACAATGCCAACCGCAAAGACGATCAGCGGCAACATCGTTCCCGTGACGAGAAGAGCGAGCCGGACCGGCAGGGTGAGCTTTGACAAACGCAGGCGTCCCGGTTCCGGCGCAGCGGGCCGGATTATGATTTTGGGAAGACCATACGGGCGGGGCTTGCGCGGCGCCACGGTTTTCGCATCTGCAAGCCGCCGAGAGCTGCGATTTTGCAGCGCAGTTCGGGATGCCCGCGCATCAGCTCAGGCTCATTGCGGTCAGAAGTAGACACATGATGTAGATAGCCGCCAGGCTGAGCTGCAAACCCGGGCCTCTCGATGCGATGTCATGCGGCCGGCGAGGGCCACCAGCTTTGAACTCGCCACCCACGCCTCGATCAATCGATTTCCTCAACCGCCGTACGTGCACAGCGTTCCCTGGCATAGGAACAAATTGCCATTTTTTCCCGTTTGTAGATCGGACCGGGCCGGAAGCCCGGCCATTGGAGGAGGAGAAAATGAAGGTGAAAATAGCGACCGCAGCGCTGATGCTTGCTGCATTGTCCCTACCGGCGTTCGCGGCCGACGAGTTCTATGTCGTCCAGGACGTCAAGACCAAGAAGTGCACCGTCGTCGACAAGAAGCCGACAGAGACCTCCATGACCGTGGTCAGCCCGTCGGGCACGATCTACAAGTCGCGGACCGAAGCCGAAAGCGGCATGAAGACCGTCAAGGTCTGCACGTCAAATTGAGGAGGATGACAAATGCCAGTCCTTATTTTGTGGGCCGTGCCGGCCGTTCTGGTGATCGGCGGCGGCATTTATCTGATTGGCCATATGCACTAGGCCTGCATCAGCAGGCGAACGGGCCTGTGCGCGCAGCGCACAGGTCCGGTAAGTCTTCGGACCTCGCAAGTCTTCGGATAATGGAAAGCGTGGGCCCCGCGCCAGCCCGAGCACGAGTTGCAGTGCAACAGGTCGTGCAGGGGGAGCCCTGCGACGAAGGAGTCCCCCCAGCGCAGTCGAAATGACTTCCGTCCCGCCGAGGTTTTTCATACGCTCCCTCTCGCAAGCCGCATACCGGCTGCGCTCACGCCCCGGCGACAGGGGCGGAGCATCAAAGGGAGGGGAGACGATGAAGCGAAGGTCATTTCTCGCTGGTATCGGTGCGACCACCGCGGCGGCTACGATCGGCATGCCGTCGATCCTCAGGGCGCAAGCACCGATCACCCTGAACGGCGCAGTGCAGTTCAACGACGACCACGCCTTCAACCGGGCGCTGCTCCGGTTCGAGGAGCTGGTGAAGAAGTACTACGGCAAGCCCGTCAACTTCACCCTGCACAGGAACTCCTCGCTCGGTCTCGAGAAGCAATACTTTGAGTACATGTCACAGGGCAAGGCCGTGGATTACGGCATCGTCTCGCCGGCCCACATGTCGACCTTCGCCAAGGCGGCCCCGTTCATCGATGCGCCCTTCGTGTTCAAGGGCATCGACCACATGAACAAGGTCGTCGAAGCCAATATCCTGGCGCCGATCGCCGACGAAGTCGCGGCGAAGGCCGAGGTGGTTCTGATCGGTTATTCCGGCGGCGGCATCCGCAACATCTTCGCCAACAAGCCGCTCAAGAATCTTGCCGATCTCAAGGGGCTCAAGGTTCGCGTGCAGGGCGCGCCGATCTGGTCGAAGACCTTTGCGGCCGTCGGCATGAGCCCGACCGTGATCGCCTATAACGAAATCTACAACGCGATCCAGAACGGCGTGATATCGGCCGGCGAAAACGAGGCGGCGGGCGTCGAAGCGATGAAGTTCTACGAAGTGGCGCCGCATCTCAACCTGACCCAGCACGCCGTGTCGATCCGGCCGATCTGCTTCTCGGTGAAGACGCTGAAGACCTTGCCGAAGGATTTGCAGGACGCGATCATGAAGGCCGGCAAGGAAGCCGGCGACTATGGTCGTCAGCTCGAGTCGAGCGAAGAGGTCGTCAAGCTCGACACGCTCGAGAAGGCCGGCAAGCTCAAGCGCGTCCCCTTCGAGGAGCGGGACGCCATGAAGAAGCTCGCCGATCCCGTGATGGCCACCTACGCCAAGGAAATCGGTGCGGAAGGCATTTTCGAGAAGATCAACGTCGTCTGAGATCGCTCTGTCCGCCGACAGCATTTCCGGGCAGGCCCCGCTTCCTGCCCGGACATGGCGGACGACTGCCGCACGGAGTCCCAATGTCTGAAATGCCCGTCCCGTCCACACCGTCGCTGTGGCGTCGCATCACGGCGGCCTATGCGAAATTCCTGGAATTCCTGCTGGCCATATGCGTCGGCATTCTCGTCATTCCCGTCACGCTGCAGATCATTTCACGCTACACGCCCCTCATTCCGTCCTACATCTGGACGGAGGAAATGGCGCGATTCCTGTTCGTCTGGACGATCATGATCGGCGCCATGGTCGGCGTGCGCGAGGCGCAGCATTTCGAGGTCGACGTGTGGCCGGACCTGACGCGGCGGTCGGAGGCTGCCGTGCGGATCCTGGCGCGCCTTGGCGTGCTGGCACTGGCGCTGGTGTTCGTGGTGGCCGGCCTGGAGTTCACCCGCTTCGCCTGGAACAGGACCTCTGAACTGGCCGATCTGCCGCTTTGGCTGATTCACGTCGCCTGGCCCGTTGCCGGCGTCACGTGGATCATCTTCGCGGGTGAACAGATCATCGATGAGATGCGCATTCTGGTTGGGGCAGAGCGATGAGCGGCAATGTACTTTCTGCCGGACAGGCCGCGATGGTGCTGTTCGGGGTCTTCATCGGCCTGCTCATCGTGCGCGTGCCAGTCGCTTTCGCGCTCGGTCTCGCCTGCGTCCCGATCTTGCTGATCGAGCCGCACCTGTCGCTGATGATGCTCGCGCAGGAAACGTTCAACGCCTACAACTCCTTCATCCTGCTCGCGGTCCCCTTCTTCCTGCTGACCGCGAACCTGATGAGCATCGGCGGCATCACCGACCGTCTGGTGACGCTGTCGCGCTCGATGGTCGGGCACTGGCCGGGATCGCTGGCGCAGATCAACGTCGTGCTGTCGGTGTTCTTTGCTGGCATCTCGGGCTCGTCGACCGCAGACGCGGCGAGCCAATCAAAAATCTTCATCGATGCCCAGACCAAGGAAGGCTACGACCTTTCGTTCTCGATCGCGATCACCGCGGTTTCCGCGGTGCTGGCAGTCATCATCCCACCGTCGATCCTCATGATCGTCTGGGGCGGGCTGATCTCGACCTCGATTGCGGCGATGTATCTGGCCGGCATCGTGCCGGGTCTGCTGATCGCGGGCGCGCAGATGGCGACGGTGCACGTCTACGCCGTCCGACGCGGCTACCCGACTTATCCAAAGTCGACCTGGGTGGAGATGCGCTGCGCCATCTGGAAGTCGATACCTGCGCTGATGACGCCGTTTATCATCGTGGGCGGCATTCTGCTCGGCTGGTTCACCGCGACAGAGTCGGCTTGTGTCGCCGTGCTCTATTCCGTAGCGCTCTCGGCTTTCTTCTACCGCGAGACGGGTATCCGCGAATTGTACAAGGCGCTGCTGGACACCGGGCGCCTTGCCGGCGTGGCGCTGTTCTGCGTCGGCACGGCAAGCGCGTTCGGCTGGCTGCTCGCCTATTACAAGATCCCGCAGGAGCTGCTGGCCAATGTCTCGACCTGGGGCATGGGCAGCGTTGCGGCCGGCTTCTTCATCGCCTTCTGCTTCCTGGTGGTGGGCTGCTTCCTCGACGCCATCCCCGCCATCATTATCGTCGGCACCGTGCTGGAGCCGCTCGCCAAGTCGGTCGATCTCCATCCGGTCCAGTTTGCGATCATTTCCATCGTATCGCTGGCCTTCGGACTGGTGACGCCACCCTATGGCCTCTGTCTGATGATCGCCTGTTCGATCGCGGGCGTGAGGCTGCGCTATGCGCTGAAGGACACGGTGATCATGCTGATCCCGATGCTGCTCGTGCTGGCGGCCGTCATCGTCTGGCCCAGCGTGTCGCTGTTCCTGCCACGCCTGATCGTGCCGGAAATGCTCAAATGAGCGTCTGATGGCGCGATCCCGCGGCCGTGGGCCGCGGGATCGGTTCGATTGGTTACAGGTTGCTCTCGGTAATCGCGGCGTAGACCATGCTGCGGAGTTCGCGGCGGAGCGGATAGGCGCTCGACGGCAGCACCTGCGTCATGAAGATCGCGATCAGCTCTTCGGCCGGATCAATCCAGAACGAGGTGGTGGCCGCGCCGCCCCAATTGTATTCGCCGGGGCTGCCCGCAATCAGCGTCTCGGCCGGACGCATCGTCACGGCAAAGCCGAGGCCGAAGCCGATGCCGTTATAGGTGGCTTCCGAGAACAGCGAACGCGAGACTTCCGGCAGTGCATGGCCGCCCGGAATGTGGTTGGTCGTCATCAGCGCCAACGTCTTCGGCCCGATCAGCCTGACGCCGCCAAGTTCGCCGCCGTTGAGCAGGGCGCGGCAGAAAGTGAGATAATCCGCGACCGTCGAGCAGAGGCCGCCGCCGCCGGAGATGAAGGAGGGAGGCGCCAGGAAGGAGCTCGTTGTCGGATCGTCCTGGAGCGTCAGGCCCTCGCGACGCTGGCCGGCATGGAAGGTCATGCCGCCACCGGGATCGGCGGAATAGCAGGCCGCGAACCGATGCGCTTTCGAGGCCGGCACATGGAAGTCGGTGTCGGTCATCCCGAGCGGATCGAGAATGCGTGACTTAAGGAACTGCTCGAAGGGCATGCCGGAGATCTTGCCGACGAGATAGCCGAGCACGTCGGTTGCGACTGAGTAATTCCAGGCCTCGCCCGGCGAGAATTCCAGCGGGATCTTGGCAAGCGCTTCGATCATGGTTTGAAGCGTACCTGATTTCTCGACCTCGCCGATCTTCTCGGCCCGATAGGCGGCGTCGACATTGGAGCGCTGCTGGAAGCCGTAGGTGAGACCTGAAGTATGGCGCAGGAGATCGACGATCAGCATCGGCCGCGAGGGCGGCCGGGTCAGGAAGGCGGGGTAGGTGCCGGCGACGAATACGCCGAGATCCTTCCATTCCGGAATGTATTTTGCGACGGGCTCGTCGATGGCGACGAGGCCCTGCTCGACCAGCATCATGAAGGCGACGCTGGTGAGCGGCTTGGTCATGGAATAGATGCGGTAAATCGTGTCGTCCTTGACCGGCAGCTTGCGCTCGACATCGGCAAGGCCCTGAACCGAGCTGTGCGCGACCTTGCCGCGCCGGTAGACCAGAAGATGCGTGCCCGGGAAGCGGCCGGCATCGATGTAGCGGCTCTTCAGATGCGCATCGATGCGGTCGAGTGCGGCCTTGGACATGCCGACGGATTCGGGCGAGGCGGGGGTAGGGGCAAGCATCAGTTCCTCCGGGCAGTTTTGTCGGTCCGTTGATAGCCAAATGACGGCCTCATTCCAAGCCGCTCGCGCTTAACGCAGGGGGGCCGGCTGGTGTAGGCTGCCCCCTGGAACGCCGCCAAGGAGCCCCCGGGGCCAACGAGAAAAACACAGGGCAAGCCATCATGACGCAGTTCAACGAGACTGATCTCACCGAAGCCGTCGTTAGGAGCTTCGACAGCACGCCCAATCCGCGCGCGAAATTCCTGCTCCAGGAATTGGTGAAGTCGCTGCACGATTACGTGAGCAAGACCGGCCTCACTTTCGAGGAGTGGGACTACGCCATCGATTTCCTGACCCGCACCGGGCAGAAATGCACCGACACCCGCCAGGAGTTCATCCTCTTGTCCGACGTGCTCGGTGTCTCCATGCTGGTCGACGCGGTCAACCATCGCGACCGCGACGGCGCGACCCAGACCACCGTGCTCGGCCCATTCTATGTTGGCGAGCACAAGGTGACGGCGCATGGCACCGACATCTCGCCGAACAACCAGACCGGCGAGCGGATGTTCGTGCAGAGCCGCGTCACGGATTTGAAGGGCAAGCCGCTCGCGAACGTCCCCGTCGACGTCTGGCATGCCGATGACGACGGCTTCTACGATTCCCAGAAGGCCAATTATGACGAGGTCGGCGCCTCCGCCCGGGCGCGCTTCATCACCGACGATGACGGCCGCTTCTTCTTCCGCACCATTTTGCCGTGCAGCTATCCGATCCCGACCGACGGGCCCGTCGGCGAGATGATCGTGCAGACCATGCGCCATCCGATGCGCCCCGCGCATGTGCACTTCCTGGTCAATGCGAAGGGCTATGAGCCGCTGATCACCCACGTCTTCATGGACGGCGACAAATACCTGGATTCCGACGTGGTGTTCGGGGTCAAGGACGACCTCGTCGCCAAGGTCGAGCCGCGCAACGATGCTACGATGCCCGACGGCACCAAGGCGAACGGGCAGTGGCACCTGATGACCTACGAATTCCACCTCAAGCCCGGCGGCGGCATGGCGCCGAAACCGCTGGGGGTGAAGGCCGAGGAGCCGGCGTGACGGCCTTCACTAAAGCGCGATGAAATGAGGAGAATCGTCATCGCGCTTTAGGTTGTTGTTGAAGCATGATCTTTCCGGAAAATCGCTACGCACTTTTCCGGATCATGCTCTAGCCCAAAAGCCTACCTAAGTATGGTCGCTTGATACCTGCGCGCGGTGGCGTCGACCCGGTGCTTGGTGCTACCGATACATCCAGAGTGAAAGCAGCGGAACCGGCCCTGCGAGCCGGCAGTTGCGGGACAAGGCCGGCGGCGTAGCGCCCGCCGGCGCTTCTCCCGATCTAGCGGCGCTTCGCCGCTCAACTGATGCTTATTGCCATGGTTGGTGCAGAGAGTACGCCATGAGAAACATCGCCGATCTCCTGACTCGGTTCTGGCAGGGACGCCAACCCGTGTCCGATGCTCAGGTTGAGGTCATGACTGAAAACCGAGATCGATCCAGCATGGCTGATTTTGTCCGGATACTGCAGGCCTACGATCAAGCCCAGTAGGGCACGAGTTAGGGACGATCGCGCCAGTCAGTGATACAGACGTCCGAGCAACCGAAAGCCAAGAACCGAGATCGCACCGCTCGACAGGCCCCTCAGCGAGAGGATCTTGAAGTGTCGGAGTTCGGCCTGTGCGACGTACGAAGCGTTGCACGATCACCGATCATGGTTGGGGACCCATTCCTCCGCGGTTGAGTCCCAATGATGGGTGTCATCGAAGTGTTTCCAGAGCGGTCGCCGTAGCTTGCTCTCACCGTTCTGTCGGTTTGCATTCGGTGCGCGGAGTTGACCGACAAGCGCCCCAGCCATCATCACCCATTCACGAGCGCCATATCGGGAGTGCCATTTGATTGCCGCGAGCATTGGATGCCTCCTTCAAAGCAAGAAGCCTCCGCGACATTAGCCTAGGCCAGGGGCACCGGGATGTAAACTACTTCACAGTCAGTCAACATCTTCGACATCGCTCTGGGCGATCACTCGCCGCGCTTGGCGCCGGAAGCTGACGCTTCCGCCCTCAGGCCCTACCGCGCGTGCAGCAGCGCCAGCAGCACGACGACGGCGCAGGCGAGCGCCGCCGAGGTCAGCTTCCAGAACATCAGCGGACTGCGCTCAAGGAGCGGCGTGATCCGCGTGTCGAGATACGCCGGATTCGGTGTGCGAAGCTCGAAGACAAATTCGGACAGATCCTCGTGCCGCTTGTAGGGATCGGGATGCAGCGCGCGCCTGAGCGCGCCGTCGACCCAGGCCGGCACGTTGCGATCGTCGTCGGCCGGGCGATACCGGAGCTTGCGCACGTCCGCCTTGCGCCGGATCCTGGCAACCTGGGTGCCGTAGGGAAGCTTTCCGGTCAGCATCTGGTAGCAGATCACCGCCAGCGAAAACATGTCGGAGCGCGGCGTGCCGCCCTGCCCAAGAAAATACTCCGGCGCCGTATACTGGACGGTGCCCAGGATTTCGTCGGCCTCGTCCGGCGGTGCCGCTTCCGCGACGCCGGCCACCCTGACCGATCCGAAGTCGATGATCTTCGCGGTGCCGGTCTTGTCGATCAGGATGTTGTCGGGCCTGAGGTCCTGATGCAGCATCTCCATGCGGTGGAAGGCGCGCAGGCCGGCGGCGATCTGCTCGATGAGGCCACGGACGGTTTCGAGATCGGGGCGCGGATTGTCGGTCATCCACTGCTTCAAGGTCTGGCCTTCGACGAACTCGGTCGCGACGTAGAGATAGCTGCGCTGCCGCGACTGGGACAGCGGCTTGAGCACATGCGGGCTGTCGATCCGGCGCGCGATCCACTCCTCCATGAGGAAGCGCTTGAGATAGGCGGCATTGTCGCGCAGGTCGATCGACGGCAGCTTGAGCGCGACCGGTTCCTCGGTTTCGACATCGACGGCGAGATAGATGTGGCTGCGGCTGCTGCCGTGGATTTCCCTGACGATCCGGTAGCCATCGAAGATCGCGCGCGGCTCCGGCAGCGGCGGCAGCGGCAATTGTGAGGTCTGACTGAAGATGCCGGCCGGCTCGCGTTGGGGCACCGCGTCGATCCGCAGGATCTGGACGGTGATGTTGTCGTCGCTGCCTCGCCGGTAGGCTTCCTCGACGATGGCCTTGGCCGCCCCGTCGAGATCGGCTGCATGCTCGTTCAGCGCGCTGGTGACAAAGCGCGCGTCGACGAATTCGTAGGCACCGTCAGTCGCCAGCAGGAAAATGTCGCCGGCCTCGACCTCGAACGCCTGATAGTCGATCTCGAGCTGCGGATTGATGCCGAGCGCGCGGCCGAGATAGGTCTGCTCCGAGGACACGATGATGCGGTGATCGTCGGTCAGCTGCTCGAGCGCCTTGCCGGCGACGCGGTAGATGCGGCAATCGCCGACATGGAAGATGTACGCGGTGGTCGCCTTGATGACCATGGCGCTGAGGGTGCAGACATAGCCCTTGTCGCGGTCATAGGCGTATTGGCTCTTGCGCGTCTGCGCGTGCAGCCAGGAATTGGTGGCATCCAGCACACGGCGGGCGGACGTCTTCACCGTCCAGGATTCCGACGTGCAATAATAGTCCATCAGGAAGCTCTTGACCGCCGACTCGCTGGCGATCTGGCTCACCGTGCTAGAGGAGATGCCGTCGGCGAGGACGGCCGAGATGCCCTTCAGGCTGAGCAGCGGCTCCTCCGGAATGAGGACGCCGTGAAAGTCCTGGTTGACGGGCTTGCGACCCTTGTCGGAATGCTGGCCAACCGAGATCAGGAGTCCGCGGGACATCGTCATCACCAGGAGAAGGGAGCCTCACCCTGCTTGGGCAAGGCTCCCTTGTCGAGACGTATTCGATCAGGCCGCGACGCGGGGCTTCGCAGCCTTGTCGGCCTGGCGCTTCGGCAAGGTCATGACATGCGTGGTGTAGAGCGTCATGCCGGTGAAGGCGAGGCCACCGACGAGGTTGCCGAGCACGGTCGGGATCTCGTTCCAGATCAGGTAATCCAAGATGGAGAACTTTGCGCCGAGCAGCAGGCCGGACGGGAACAAGAACATGTTCACGACGGAATGCTCGAACACCATGTAGAAGAACACCAGGATCGGCATCCACATGGCGATGACTTTGCCGGAGACCGAGGTCGAGATCATGGCGCCGACGACTCCCGTCGAGACCATCCAGTTGCAGAGCATGCCGCGCAGGAACAGCGTCGCCATGCCGGCCGCACCATGGGCGGCGTAGCCGAGCGTCCGGCTTTCGCCGATGATTCCGATCGCGGTGCCGACCTTGTCCGGCGGCTGCGAGAAGCCGAAGGTGGTGACGAAGGCCATCATGAAGGCGACGGTGAAGGCGCCGGCGAAATTGCCGACGAAGACGAGGCCCCAGTTGCGCAGCACGCCACCGATCGTGACGCCAGGACGCTTGTCGATCAGGGCGAGCGGCGAGAGCACGAACACGCCGGTCAGGAGATCGAAGCCCAGGAGGTACAGCATGACGAAGCCGACCGGAAACAGGAGTGCGCCGATCAGCGGCTGGCCGGTATTCACGTTGATCGTGACGGCGAACCATGCCGCGAGCGTGAGGATGGCGCCGGCCATGTAGGCGCGGATGATGGTATCCCGGGTGGACATGAAGATCTTGGACTCGCCCGCATCCACCATCTTGGTGACGAATTCCGAAGGCGCGAGATACGACATCAATGGTTCCTTTTGCTTCGTAAGTGAGATCGACACGCCCTGGCGAGAGCGCGACTGAACATCTTTGGCCGTGCGGGCCGGCCTGCCGCGCACGAGGGCTATTGAAAGTTTGGAAGCCTTGGGAATCGCGTCACGAGGACTGAGCCGGAGAGGGCCGCGAAGCAGTTGAGCTTCCGAATGCAGCCGCCAGAGGCTGCAACAATGCGGCAAGCCGCAGTCTTCGTTGACGTCCAAGGAGAAGCAAGTTGCGTGCCGCGTCGTCAAAATAGGGAAAATCTAAGGATATCAACTGGATGCTTCTCAGGTCGATCCGCCGATGCAGCGCTTGTCGGCTTCCTGCTTGATCGCATGCACAAGATTTGTGCGTCGCACAAGGATTGAGCAGGCCGCAAGTTTCACATGCGCGACGGATACGCGACGGCCTGCCGCAATTTCGATAACACGTTGATTGTCATTTGTTTTTTTATCCGTCGGGCTTGGCACGAAGCTTGAATAGTTCCATGCCGACGCCATTGAAGCCGTCCCGCGAGACTTCTCATCCGACTTGCCGACGCCACCAGGCGGGGGTCTCCCCCGTCGTGCGTTGGCATGCGCCAAAGACGGCGCCGCCGGACGGACGGGCTGCTCGCGTGCACTGACGCCATCAATTCTGCAACGATGCAAAGGACGACACTGCCTATGACCAAGCGCACCCGCCGGCCCTCGGAGACGGGCCTCAGCCGCCGTCAATTGTTGAAAGCCACCGGCTCGACCGCCGCACTTCTCGCCGCAGCAAAACTGAATTTCCCCGCCGGCGCGTTCGCGCAGGACGCAGGCCCCGAAGTCAAGGGCGCCAAGCTCGGCTTCATCGCGCTCTCCGATGCCGGCCCGCTCTTCGTCGCCAAGGACAAGGGCCTATTCGCCAAATATGGCGTGCCCGACACCGACGTGCAGAAGCAGGCTTCCTGGGGCACCACGCGCGACAATCTCGTGCTCGGCTCCGAAGGCAACGGGATCGACGGCGCGCACATCCTCACCCCCATGCCGTACCTGATCTCGGCCGGCAAGGTGACGCAGAACAGCCAGCCGACGCCGATGTACATCCTGGCGCGGCTCAATCTCGATGCGCAGTGCATCTCGGTCGCCAAGGAATACGCCGATCTCAAGATCGGTACCGACGCGGCGCCGCTCAAGACGGCGTTCGAGAAGAAGAAGGCCGAGGGCAAGTCGGTCAAGGTCGCGATGACCTTCCCGGGCGGCACGCACGATCTCTGGGTCCGCTATTGGCTCGCGGCCGGCGGGATCGATCCCGACAAGGACGTCGAGACCATCACCGTGCCGCCGCCGCAGATGGTGGCCAACATGAAGGTCGGCACCATGGACGCCTTCTGCGTCGGCGAACCATGGCCAGGCCAGCTCGTCCATCAGGGCATCGGCTATACCGCCGTCAACACCGGCGAGATCTGGAGCAAGCATCCCGAAAAGTCGCTCGGCATGCGCGCGGCCTGGGTCGACAAGAACCCGAAGGCTGCGAAGGCGATCCTGATGGCGGTGATGGAGGCGCAGCAATGGGCCGACAAGATGGAGAACAAGGAAGAGCTCGCCACCATCATGGCCAAGCGCCAGTGGATCAACTGCCCGGTCGAGGACATTGCCGATCGCGCCAAGGGCAAGTTCGACTACGGCATCCCCGGCAAGGTGGTCGAGAACTCGCCGCACATCATGAAGTACTGGCGCGACCATGCCTCCTATCCGTTCCAGAGCCACGATCTCTGGTTCATGACCGAGGACATCCGCTGGGGCAAATACGAAGCCGGCTTCGACAGCAAGGCGCTGATCGCCAAGGTCAACCGCGAGGACATGTGGCGCGATGCGGCCAAGACGCTCGGTGTCGCGGCCTCCGACATTCCAACCTCCACCTCGCGCGGCAAGGAGACCTTCTTCGACGGCAAGGTGTTCGATCCGGAAAATCCGGCTGCCTATCTGAAATCGCTCGCGATCAAGCGCGTCGAAGTCTGATGGACCCAGCGGCCGCCCTTGGGCGGCCGCATCGCCTTTTGCAGCCGGAGAGATATTGCGATGAATATGCCTGCCGCCAAAATTGAGATCGAGACCGCGACGCCTGCGGCCAGTGCCGCGCCGGTCGTTGCGATGACGCCAAAGCGTCCCCCGCGCACGGAAGCCTACGCACGCATGGCAAGGGAGACCGCCGTGCGCGTGATCCCGCCCCTGGTCGTGATCGCGCTGCTGACGCTGGTCTGGGAGCTGATCTGCCGCCGTGCCGGCTCGGCACTGCCGCCGCCATCGAAGGTGTTCAAGGACACCAAGGAGCTGATCCTCGATCCGTTCTTCGACCATGGCGGCATCGACAAGGGCCTGTTCTGGCATCTCTCTGCCAGCCTGCAGCGCGTCGCCTTCGGCTATTCGCTCTCCGCGATCGCCGGCATCGCGCTCGGCGTGCTGGTCGGACAGTCGGTCTGGGCGATGCGCGGGCTCGATCCGCTGTTCCAGGCTGCGCACCATCCCGCCGCTGGCCTGGTTGCCGCTGTCGCTCGCGGCGTTCCGTGACGGCCAGCCCTCGGCGATCTTCGTCATCTTCATCACCTCGATCTGGCCGATCATCATCAATACCGCGGTCGGCATCCGCAACATCCCGCAGGACTATCGCAACGTCGCCGCGGTGGTGCAGCTCAACCCGCTCGAGTTCTTCGCCAAGATCATGATCCCGGCGGCCGCGCCTTACATCTTCACGGGCCTGCGCATCGGCATCGGGCTGTCATGGCTCGCTATCATCGCGGCGGAAATGCTGATCGGCGGCGTCGGCATCGGCTTCTTCATCTGGGACGCCTGGAACTCCTCTCATATCAGCGAGATCATCCTGGCGCTGTTCTATGTCGGCATCGTCGGCTTCGTGCTGGACCGCCTGATCGCGGGTCTTGGCAAGGTCGTCACCCGCGGCACCGCGCAGAATTGAAGGAGAGGGGCACATGACCGCTTATCTGAAGCTCGACCATATCGACAAGGTCTTTACCCGCGGCGCCGCGACCACCGAGGTGCTCAAGGAGATCAACCTGACGATCGAGAAGGGCGAATACGTCTCGATCATCGGCCATTCCGGCTGCGGCAAGTCGACCCTGCTCAACATCATTGCAGGACTGACAGGCGCCACCACCGGCGGCGTGCTACTCGAAAACCGCGAGGTCAACTCGCCGGGGCCCGACCGCGCCGTGGTGTTCCAGAACCATAGCCTGCTGCCCTGGCTCACCGTCTACGAGAACGTCAGGCTCGGCGTCGACAAGGTCTTCGCCAAGACCAAGTCCCGCGCCGAGCGCGACGCCTGGGTGATGCACAATCTCAACCTCGTGCAGATGGCCCATGCCAGGGACAAGCGCCCATCCGAAATCTCCGGCGGCATGAAGCAGCGCGTCGGCATTGCGCGGGCGCTGGCGATGGAGCCGAAGGTGCTGCTGCTCGACGAGCCGTTCGGCGCGCTCGACGCGCTGACCCGCGCACATCTGCAGGACTCCGTAATGGCGCTGCATCAGAAGCTCGGCAACACCATTTTGATGATCACCCACGACGTCGACGAGGCCGTGCTGTTGTCCGACCGCATCGTGATGATGACCAATGGGCCGAGCGCGCGCATCGGCGAGGTGCTGGAGGTACCGCTGGCGCGTCCGCGCAAGCGGCTCGAGCTCGCGACCAACGCCACCTATTTGAAGTGCCGGCAGCGCGTGCTCGAATTCCTTTACGAGCGTCATCGCTTCGTCGAGGCCGCGTAAATCAAATGTTAACGCGAGACATGCGCGCGCCTAATTAATCGACATCCCGCTCAATCCTTGTGCGTCGCACAAGGATTGAGCGAATCGCAAATTTTGCGAGCGGAAAAGCCCTGCAATAAATTCTGGCAATACGAATAACGTCCTGAAATCCCTGTATTTCCAGCGTGCGCGCAATTGGCACGGAAATTGAAATGCCTTTGCGCGACGCCAACGACGACGTCCCTCAACACCATCAATCAGCATCGTGAACTCGCCACCGGGGTGAAGCCTCGGAGCGCGCCTCCATGTGAGGCAGAGCCTGCAACGACGCAGCGGTGAGCCTAGAAGGGATACTCAATGACGAAGAATCCTACGTGGATTTCAGACTGGCGCCCCGAAGATGAGGCGTTCTGGAATGCGACTGGCAAGACTATCGCGCGACGCAATCTAATCTGGTCGATCGTGGCCGAGCATATCGGCTTCTCGGTCTGGCTGATCTGGAGCATCGTCACCACCAAGCTGCCGCAGGCGGGCTTCCACTACACCACCGACCAGCTGTTCCAGCTCGTTGCGGTGCCGGGCCTGATCGGCGCATTGATGCGCTTTCCCTATACATTCGCCGTGACGACGTTCGGCGGCCGCAACTGGACCATCTTCAGTGCGGCGATCCTGTTCATTCCGACGTTGTCGCTTGCCTATTTCGTGAGCCAGCCCGACACGCCGTTCTGGCTGATGCTGTTGATCGCCTCGACCGCGGGTCTCGGTGGCGGCAACTTCGCCTCCAGCATGACCAACATCTCCTTCTTCTTCCCCGACCGGATGAAGGGATGGGCGCTCGGCCTGAACGCGGCCGGTGGCAATATCGGTGTCTCCAGCGTGCAGCTGCTGACCCCGATCCTGATGACGCTCGCCGTGTTCAACCTGTTCCAGGCAACGCCCGTCGACGGCATCTTCCTGCAGAATGCCGGCCTGATGTGGGTGCTGCCGATCGCGATCGCGGTGTTCGGTGCGGTGTTCTTCATGAACAATCTCACCACGGCGAAATCGTCGGTGAAGAACCAGCTCGCGATCGTCAAGCGCAAGCACACCTGGATCATGGCGTATCTCTATATCGGCACGTTCGGATCCTTCATCGGCTACTCCGCCGCGTTCCCGCTGCTGATCAAGACGCAGTTCCCGCAAGTCACGATCGCGATCGCGTTCCTCGGGCCGCTGGTCGGCTCGCTGTCGCGTCCGCTCGGCGGCTGGCTTGCCGACAGGATCGGCGGCTCGATCATCACGTTCTGGAATTTCATCGTGATGGCGGGCGCGACGGTCGGCGTGCTCTACTTCGTCGGGCAGAAGGATTTCATCGGCTTCCTGTCGATGTTCCTGATCTTGTTCGTGACGACGGGTATCGGCAACGGCTCGACCTATCGCATGATCCCCTCGATCTTCCGCGAGGAGAACCTGTTCAAGGTGCGCGGCAAAGGCGATGCGGCGCGCGCGGTGGCGCTCAAGACGGCGAGCATCGAGAGCGGTGCAGCGGTCGGCTTCATCGGCGCTATCGGCGCCGTCGGTGGCTATCTGATCCCGACCGGTTTCGGCAAGTCGATCGCCCTGACCGGCGGGCCGCAGCTCGCGCTCGTGATCTATCTCGCCTTCTACGCCACCTGCCTCGCACTGACCTGGTGGTTCTATCTGCGTCGCAGCCCGCAGGGCGAAGGCGCCTCAAGCCTTGCCGAAGCGCGAGTCTGATACTTGGTATGAATCTCGCTTCTCCCCGTACGCGGGGAGAAGACTCTCTGATGACGTTTGACCCATGAACCTTGTTCGCAACGGCGCGCACCAAGGCAAACCGAAACAGACAGGATAACATCATGACGCCCGAACAGATCACCCTCGTCCAGCAGAGCTTCGCCAAGGTCGCACCGATATCGGAGCAGGCCGCGGTGCTGTTCTACAATCGTCTGTTCGAGGTGGCGCCGTCCGTGCGCGCAATGTTTCCCGAGGACATGACCGAGCAGCGGAAGAAGCTGATGGGCATGCTCGCCGCCGTCGTCGGTGGCCTGTCGAACCTCGACTCGATTCTTCCTGCGGCCTCCAAGCTCGCCAAGCGCCACGTCGCCTATGGCGCCAAGGCCGAGCACTATCCCGTGGTCGGTGCGGCCCTGCTTTGGACGCTGGAGAAGGGGCTCGGTGAGGACTGGACGCCTGAACTCGCAAGAGCGTGGACAGATGTCTATGGCGTGCTGTCTGGCTACATGATGTCCGAGGCCTACGGCGCGCAAGCGCAGGCCGCTGAATAGGAGATGTCTCGTGAGTGAACCGCTGGTCATCGTCGGTAACGGTATGGCGGCCGCACGTCTGGTCGACGAGCTCGCCAAGACCGCGCTCGGCCGCTACGCGGTCGCCGTGATCGGTGAGGAACCGCGGCTCGCTTACAACCGCGTGCTGCTCTCATCCGTGCTGGCCGGCGAGACCGGCTCGCACGAGATCGAGCTCCGGCCGGCTGATTGGTGGCGCCATCGCGGCGTTACGGTGCGCTACGGCTATCGCGTCACCGAAATCGATGTCGGCCGCCGCGAGCTGAAGATCGAAGGCGAAGAGAGCATGGAATATTCCAAGCTCGTGCTCGCCACGGGGTCGACGGCGCTGCGGCTGAACGTCCCCGGCGCCGATCTCGCCGGCGTGCACACCTTTCGCGACACCCGCGATGTCGACCTGTTGCTGACGTTGGCTGCAGCGAAGAAGCGCGTCGTCGTCGTCGGCGGCGGGCTGCTCGGACTTGAAGCAGCCTACGGCCTCGCCAAGGCCGGCGCGCCGGTGACGCTGCTGCACCTCATGGACCGGCTGATGGAGCGTCAGCTCGATGGGTCGGCCGCCGATCTGCTCAAGACGCTGGTCGAGCGCAAAGGCATCCGCATCCTGCTCAACGCCTCGACCGCACGCATCCATGGCGATGGTCATGTCGAAGCCGTCGAGCTTGCCGACGGCAGCCGCATCGAGGCCGACGCCGTGATCTTCGCGGCGGGCATCAAGCCGAGCGCGGCGCTGGCGAAAGAGGCGGGGATCGCGGTCAACCGCGGCATCGTCGTCAACGACGTCATGCAGACGTCCTCGCCCGACATCTTCGCGCTTGGCGAATGCGCCGAGCATCGCGGCACCTGCTATGGCCTGGTCGAGCCCGCCTATGAGCAGGCGCGGGTGCTGGCGCGGCATCTCGCCGGACGTCCTGCTTCCTATCAGGGCAGCGTGGTCTCGACCAATCTGAAGGTCTCCGGCGTCAGCGTGTTCTCGGCGGGCGACTTCATGGGCGGGGAGGGCAGCGAGAGCCTCGTGCTGACCGATCGCAGGCGCGGCACCTACAAGAAGCTCGTGATCGCCGGCGGACGGCTCACCGGCGCCGTGCTGATCGGCGATACCGCCGATGCGCTCTGGTACCTCGAGCTGATCCGCAATCGCGACAAGGTGGCGGCCATCCGCACCGACATGATGTTCGGCCGCGCGCTCGCGCTTCCTTCGAAAGCAGCCTGATATGACGGCGATCGACCCCACGCTTCGTGCCACCAAGACGACCTGTCCCTATTGCGGCGTCGGCTGCGGTGTGTTGGCGACGCCCGACGGCAAGGGTGGCGCGGCGATCGCCGGTGACCCTGATCATCCCGCCAATTTCGGCCGGCTGTGCTCCAAGGGCTCCGCGCTCGGTGAGACCGTCGGGCTGGAAGGCCGTCTGCTCTACCCGATGATCCGCTGCAAGGGGGTGCTGGAGCGCGTGGCCTGGAGCGATGCGCTCGACCACGTTGCCCACCGCATGCAGCACATCGTGGCCCGCGACGGCGCCGATGCGGTCGCGTTCTATCTCTCCGGCCAGCTGCTGACCGAGGACTATTACATCGCCAACAAGCTGATGAAGGGCTTTGTCGGCACGGCGAATGTCGATACCAATTCGCGGCTCTGCATGTCGTCATCGGTCGCCGGCCATCGCCGCGCCTTCGGCGCCGACACGGTGCCCGGCTGCTACGAGGACCTCGATCAGGCCGATTTGCTCGTCTTCGTCGGCTCGAACGCGGCCTGGTGCCATCCGGTGCTGTTCCAGCGCATGCTGAAGAACCGAGGGGAGCGCGGCGCGCGCATGATCGTGATCGATCCGCGCCGCACCGACACGGCTGATGACGTCGACCTGTTCCTGGGGCTCAAGCCCGGCACGGATACCGCGCTGTTTTCCGGCCTGTTCGTCCATCTCGCCGACAATGGTGCGTTGGACCGGGAGTATATCGCGCAGAGCACGTCGGGTTTTGATGACGCGCTGGCGCGCGCGCGCAACATCGCCGGCAGCGTCACCGCGACCGCACTCGCCACGGGCCTCTCCGAGCAGGACGTCGCCACCTTCTTCAAGATGTTCCGCGACACCGAGCGCGTCGTCACGCTCTACTCGCAGGGCGTCAACCAGTCGGCGCAGGGCACTGACAAGGTCAACGCGATCCTGAATTGCCATCTCGCCACCGGGCGCATCGGCAAGCCGGGCGCCTCGCCGTTCTCGCTCACCGGTCAGCCCAACGCGATGGGCGGCCGCGAGGTCGGCGGCCTCGCCAATATGCTGGCAGCCCACATGGGCTTCACGCCGCCCGACATCGATCGCGTCAGGCGGTTCTGGAAGGCGCCGCACATCGCCACCCACGAGGGGTTGAAGGCGGTGCAGCTGTTCGAGGCCATCAACCGCGGCGAGGTCAAGGCGCTCTGGGTGATGGGCACCAACCCGGCGGTGTCGCTGCCCGATGCCGATTTCGTGCGCGAAGCGCTGAAGAAACTCGAATTGTTCGTGGTCTCCGAGAACGTGCTCTCCAACGACACGGTCGAGGCCGGACCGCATGTGCTGCTGCCGGCTCTCGCATGGGGCGAGAAGTCGGGCACGGTGACCAATTCCGAACGCCGCATCTCGCGCCAGCGTTCGTTCCTGCCGGCGCCGGGCGAGGCCCGCCCCGATTGGTGGATTTTGAGCGAGACCGCCAAACGTCTCGGCTTCGGCGACAGCTTCAATTACAAATCCGCCGCCGATATCTTTCGTGAGCACGCCGCACTCTCGGCCTTCGAGAACGAGGGCAGTCGCGATTTCGACATCGGCGCGCTGACCGAGTTGTCGGACGAAGGCTTCGATGCCTTGAAGCCAGTGCAGTGGCCGGTGCGCGAAGGCGAGGCGCCCGGCGAGCGTTTCTTTGCGAAGGGCGGCTTCTTCACCAATGACGGCAAGGGCCGCTTCGTCGCCCCGGAGGTGCCGTCGCTGCGCAGCGAGACCGGTGCCTCGCGTCCACTCAGACTCAACACCGGACGCATCCGCGACCAGTGGCACACCATGACGCGCACCGGCCTCAGCCAGCGGCTGGGCGCGCACCTGCCCGAGCCCTTCGTCGAGCTTCACCCCGATGACGCCAGCAAATATGGCATCGTCCACGACGGCTACGCCCGCATCACCACCGATTACGGCCAGTGCATCCTGAAGGCCGTGGTCAGCGACCGCCAGCAGCGCGGCGCGCTTTTCGTCCCGATCCACTGGAGCGCGATGAATAGCTCGCATGGCCGCGTCGGGTCGCTGGTGCAGTCGTTCACTGACCCGTTCTCGGGCCAACCCGAGTCCAAGGCGACGCCGGCTGCGATTGCACCTTACGAATACGTCTTCCGCGGTTTCGCACTGTCGCGCAGGCAGCTCGATCTGCCGCCGAACCTGTTGTGGGCTCGCGTCACGGTTGCGGGGGGCTTCGGTTATCTGTTCGCCGACAACGCCGATCTGTCGCGCTGGCCGGCCTGGCTCGACGGCGTTGCCGGCGAGGACGTCGCCGAATATCGCGATTTCGGCGGCGGCATCTATCGCGCGGCTTCGTTTGCCGGCGATCGCATCGAGGCCTGCCTGTTCGTCGGCCCCGGGCACGACGCCGGCGATTGGGAGGTGGTCAGAAGTGCCTTTGCGGCCGATCATGTCACCGACGATCAACGCCGCTTGCTGCTGTCGGGCAAGTCGACGGAGGGGACTGCCTCGACCGGGCCGATCGTCTGCGCTTGCTTCGGCGTCGGCCGCGGCACCATCTGCGACAGCATCGCCGCT
>NZ_JALBGZ010000129.1:0-11540 GCF_023006515.1 Bradyrhizobium sp. PRIMUS42 | reverse complement strand
CCGAAGCCCGCCAAACCCAAGGCCGCGACCAAGCCGGCCGCCAAGCCGGCCAACAACAGTTAACGGCGTCCCTCAGCGCGACGGACGGCGCTTCGCACCTGCGGCAGCGCCGTTCGCGATGATTCCGGTAGCGACGCCCCGACCTTTGCCCTAAGCCTCGACCGCTTGCCACACGTTCCGGCAGGTTCGATACTGGCGGCAATGAGGCAAGCCCGAGACACAACGGGCTCTGGTCAACGAGGGGAGTTTTCCATGGAGCGCATCTGGCTCAAGCAATATCCGCCCGGCGTGCCGGCCGATATCGAGCCGACCCAATACGCATCGCTGGTCGACCTGCTGGAGGAGAGCTTCACCAAGTTCGCCGACCGCAAGGCGTTCATCTGCATGGACAAGGCGATCAGCTACCGCGACCTCGACCAGATGTCGGTCGCGCTCGCCGCCTATTTGCAGGGCCGCGGGCTGCAGCGCGGCGCGCGCGTCGCCCTCATGATGCCGAACGTGCTGCAATATCCGGTGGCGACTGCCGCGGTGCTGCGCGCCGGTTTCGCCGTCGTCAACGTCAACCCGCTCTACACCCCGCGTGAGCTCGAGCACCAGCTCAAGGATTCCGGCGCCGAAGCCATCGTCGTGCTGGAGAACTTTGCCCACACCGTCGAACAGGTGATCGCGAAGACCGCGGTGAAGCATGTCATCGTCGCCAGCATGGGCGACCTGCTCGGCTTCAAGGGCGTGATCGTCAACCTCGTCGTCCGCCGCGTCAAGAAGATGGTACCGGCATGGTCGCTGCCGGGCGCAGTATCCTTCAACGACGCGCTCTCGGCCGGCCGCGGCATGACCTTCAACAAACCAAAACTCTCGCCGGGCGACGTCGCCTTCCTGCAATATACCGGCGGCACCACCGGCGTTTCCAAGGGCGCCACCCTGCTCCACCGCAACATCGTCGCCAACGTCTTGCAGAACGACGCCTGGCTCCAGCCGGCGATGGCCGCGCCGCCGCATGTCGATCAGCTCATGATCGTCTGCGCGCTGCCGCTCTATCACATCTTCGCGCTGACGGCCTGCTACCTGCTCGCGGTGCGCGCCGGCGGCTGCAATCTCCTGATTCCCAACCCGCGCGACATCGCGGGCTTCGTCAAGGAGCTGGCGAAATACCAGGTCAACAGCTTCCCGGCCGTGAACACGCTCTACAACGGACTGATGCACCATCCCGACTTCAAGAAGCTCGACTTCTCCAAGCTGAAGATCTCCAACGGCGGCGGCATGGCCGTACAACGCCCTGTTGCCGAGCAGTGGAAGGCGATCACCGGCTGCTTCATCGCCGAAGGCTACGGCCTGTCGGAAACCTCGCCGACGCTGACCTGCAATCCGGCGACCGCGACCGAGTTCACCGGCACCATCGGTCTTCCCGTGCCCTCGACCTGGATCTCGATCCGCGACGACGACGGCAACGAAGTCCCTCTCGGCCAGGCGGGCGAGATCTGCGCCAAGGGGCCGCAAGTGATGTCGGGCTACTGGAACAGGCCGGAGGAGACCGTCAAGGTGATGACCGCGGACGGCTATTTCCGCACCGGCGACATCGGCGTGATGGACGAGAAGGGCTACACCAAGATCGTCGACCGCAAGAAGGACATGATCCTGGTCTCCGGCTTCAACGTCTACCCGAATGAGATCGAGGAAGTGATCGCGAGCCATCCGGGCGTGCTCGAATGTGCCGTGATCGGCGTCCCCGATTCCAAATCGGGTGAAGCGGTGAAGGCTTTCGTGGTGAAGAAGGACCCCAACCTCACCGCCGAGGCGGTGATCAAATTCTGTCACGAGCAGCTCACCGGCTACAAGGTGCCCAAGCACATCGAGTTCCGCAACGACCTGCCCAAGACCAATGTCGGCAAGATCCTGCGCCGTCAGCTCCGCGACGAGAAGAAGGCGGAAGCGGCGTAAGCCGCACCGCCGATGACGGACGTCGGAGACATCGCGCCATCAGGCATTCTCGCCTTCTGGCGCGAGGCCGGCCGCGAGCACTGGTACAAGCGCGACGACGCTTTCGACGCGGAGGTCAGGCGCCGCTTTCTCGCTGTGTGGCAGAAGGCGGCCGCCGGTGAGCTTGCATCATGGGAGAGGAGCGACGACGGCGCGCTCGCGCTGGTCGTCGTGCTCGACCAGTTCCCCCGCAACATGTTTCGCGGCGATCCCAGGACGTTTTCCAGCGATGCGCTGGCGCGCGACGTCGCCCGCCGGGCCATCGATCGCGGCGTCGATCGCAGGATCAATCCGGTGCTGGTAGAATTCCTCTATCTGCCTTTCATGCATTCCGAGCACTTGCCCGACCAGGAGCATTGCGTCGCCCTGTTTCAAAATGCCGACAATGCCAACAAGTCTGACAATACCGAAAACCTGAAATACGCCCGGGAGCACGCCGACATCATCCGACGGTTCGGCCGCTTTCCACACCGCAATCGCGTCCTCGGGCGTCCGACCACGGAGGAAGAGCAGGCCTTTCTCGACAGTGGCGGCTTTTCGGGCTGATGACATCGAGGTGATGGGCCGCCGCCTCCGCCGCTTTCCCCGCTAGCAATATTGTGCAGGCCCGCCGCACGGTCTAAAAAGCGGGACCGATTTTCAGGGAGACTGACGATGGCGATCCAGACTGGCGACAAGCTGCCCGAGACGAAATTCCGCGTGATGACGGCGGAAGGTCCGCAGGTGAAGACCACCGACGATATCTTCAAGGGCAAGAAGGTGGCGCTGTTCGCGGTGCCCGGCGCCTATACCGGCACCTGCCACAAGATGCATCTGCCGAGCATCTTCCTCAACGCCTACGCCATGAAGGACAAGGGCGTCGACACCATCGCCATCGTCTCCGTCAACGACGCCTTCGTCATGAACGCCTGGAAGCGCGACACCGACCAGCGCGACGAGGCGATCTTCCTCGCCGACGGCAATGCCGAGTTCGCCAAGGCGATCGGCATGGAGCTGGACGCCTCCGCCAACGGCCTCGGCATCCGCTCCAAGCGCTATTCGATGCTGGTCGAGGACGGCGTGGTGAAGAAGCTGAACCTGGAGGCGATGCCCGGCAAGGTCGAGGTCTCCGGCGGCGATACGCTGCTGGGGCAGCTGTAAAGTTAGACCCCGGCTCCTTCCAAGCAGGAAGTGTCGTAGGGTGGGCAAAGGCGCACTTGCGCCGTGCCCACCATCGCTCCATGATCAGATGAAGCCGTGGGCACGCTCCGCTTTGCCCACCCTACGAAACCGGGCGACGACAGCGCGCCCCTACTCCGCCAGCCTTTGCTGCAACCGCGCCTTCACGATCCCGTCACGCGCGAGCTGATCCGCACGTTCGTTCTCGGGGTGACCGGCGTGGCCCTTGACCCAGTGCCAGCGCACCTCATGGGCCTTCAGCGCGGCGTCGAGGCGCTGCCATAGCTCGACGTTCTTCACCGGCTTCTTGTCGGCGGTGCGCCAGCCGTTGCGCTTCCAGCCGAAGATCCATCCGGTGATGCCCTGCCGGACATACTGGCTGTCGGTGTAGAGATCGACGGTGCACGGCTTCTTCAGCGCTTCGAGCGCGGAGATCGCCGCCATCAGCTCCATCTGGTTGTTGGTGGTGTGGCGCTCGCCGCCGTTCAGCTCTTTTTCCTTGTCGCCGAACTTCAGGATCGCGCCCCAGCCGCCCGGCCCGGGATTTCCCGAGCAGGCGCCGTCGGTATAGATCGTGACATTGGGAAGCTCGCTCACGCGACCAGTCCTGACGGCATCAGTCCGTAATCGCGCGCGCTGGACACGCTCTGGTGAAAGCGCAGCTTGCGGAAATATTCCAGCGGATCCTTCGGCTTGACCAGCGCACCCTCGGGCACGTTGAGCCAGTCGACCAGCCGCGTCAGCAGGAAGCGGATCGCAGCGCCACGCGCGAGCAGCGGCAGCGCGGCCTCTTCCGCCTCCGAAAGCTTTCGCACCCGGCCATAGGCATTGAGGAAGGCGCGCGCCTTCGTGACGTTGAACGAATGATCCGGTTCGAAACACCAGGCATTCAGGCAGATCGCGACGTCATAGGCCAGCATGTCGTTGCAGGCGAAGGTGAAGTCGATGATCCCGGAGAGCTTGTCGCCAAGGAAGAAGACGTTGTCGTTGAAGAGATCGGCGTGGATCACGCCCTCCGGCAGATCGTTCGGCCAGACCCCGCTCGAGAGATAATCGAGCTCGGCGGCGAGAAACGCATGCAGGCCCGGCTGGACCTCATCGGCGCGGCTTGCCGCCGCGTCGAACAGCGGCCGCCAGCCCGACACCGACAGCGCATTGCCGCGCTTGATCGCAAAATTGGCGCCGGCCAGATGCATCCTGGCCAGCCCCTCGCCGACACCGGCGCAATGCGTCGCGTTCGGCTTGCGCGGCCAGACGCCCTCGAGAAAGGTGATGATCGCGGCCGGACGGCCCGACAGCTCGCGCAGCGCCTCGCCGTCTCTCCCCTTTACCGGCAGCGGGCAGTTGACGCCGTGCTCGGCGAGATGCGTCATCAGCGCCAGGAAGAACGGCAGATCGTTCTTCGCCACGCGCTTCTCATAGAGCGTGAGGATGAACGAGCCTTGCCCGGTGTGCAGAAGGAAGTTCGAATTCTCGACGCCCTCGGCAATGCCCTTGTAGGAGAGCAACTCGCCGAGATCATATTGCTTCAGGAAATCCGCAAGCTCGTCGGCGGCAACGTCGGTGTAGACCGCCATAAAAGTCTACTCGGCGGCAGCTTCAGGGCGCACCTGACGGGGCAGCGGGAAGAATTCGTTCTCCTCCGCGGCCGAGACCGTCTCCACATGCAGCGTGTAGCGCTCGGCGAAGGCGTCCATGATCTCTTCGACGATCACCTCCGGCGCGGATGCGCCTGCGGTGATGCCGAGGCTCGCGATGTTGCCGAACTTGTCCCAGTCGATGTCGGTGGCGCGCTGCGCCAGCACCGCGATCCCGCAGCCCTCGCGCTCGGCGACCTCGCGCAGGCGCTGCGAGTTCGACGAGTTCGGCGCACCGACCACGATCAGCGCGTCGACCACCGGCGCGACCTTCTTCACCGCGAGCTGGCGGTTGGTGGTGGCGTAGCAGATGTCTTCCTTGTGCGGCCCGTTGATGTTCGGGAAGCGCTCCTTCAGGAGCGCCACGATCTCCGCCGTGTCGTCGATCGACAGCGTGGTCTGGGTCACGAAGGCGAGGTTGTTGGGGTCCTTCGGGGCGATGGTCTTGGCATCCTCGGCGGTCTCGATCAGGGTCACGGCGCCGGTCGGAAGCTGGCCGAGCGTGCCGACCACCTCGGGATGATGGGAGTGGCCGATCAGGAAGATCTCGCGGCCACGCTTGAAGTGGATCGCGGCCTCGCGGTGCACCTTGGTCACCAGCGGGCAGGTCGCATCCAGCGAGAACAAATTGCGCGACTGGGCGTCGGCAGGAACCGATTTCGGCACGCCGTGGGCCGAGAACACAACCGGTGCGGTGGTGTTTTCCGGGATTTCGGCGAGCTCCTCGACGAAGATGGCGCCCTTCTTCTTCAACCCGTCGACGACGTACTTGTTGTGCACAATCTCATGGCGAACATAGACCGGGGCGCCGTATTTATCGAGCGCCCGTTCCACGGTGTCGATCGCCCGGACCACCCCGGCACAGAAGCCACGGGGAGAACAAAGCACGATCTTGAGGTCTGGTTTGGCTGACATTGAGCGATCTCGGGACCGAATCACCTCGCCAAATGGGCGGGAAGCGGTCGATGGATGGAATAGGGCTTGGGTACGGGCTTACAGGGAATTGGGCCCCCTTTCGGGCGCTGTCAAGGCACTATCTATAGCAGAACCATTGCGTGGCTACCCCCTCCGGGCTTATATAGCGCGAATTCCCAGTCATCGCTGATGACCACCGGTTTCGCCTCCAGAGGGGTGGGCGAAGCACAAAGGAGATTTGCCATGAGCAACGCACCTCTGATGCCCAAGGCGACCGCCGTCTGGCTGCTCGACAACACCGCGCTGACCTTCGACCAGGTCGCCGATTTCACCAAGATGCATCCCCTCGAGGTGCGCGCGATCGCCGACGGCGATGCTGCCCAGGGCATCAAGGGCATGGACCCCCTCTCCAACGGCCAGCTGACCCGAGAGGAGATCGAAAAGGGCGAGAGGAATCCGGATTACCGCCTCCGCCTCCAGGAGAGCAAGGTGGTGCTGCCGCCTCAGCCCAAGCGGAAGGGCCCGCGCTACACCCCGGTCTCGCGCCGCCACGAGCGTCCGAGCGCCATCCTCTGGCTGCTGCGCAACCATGCCGAGCTCAAGGACGCCCAGATCATGCGCCTGGTCGGTACCACCAAGAGCACGATCGCGAGCGTGCGGGACCGAACCCACTGGAACACCTCCCAGCTGACCCCGATCGACCCTGTCACCCTCGGCCTCTGCTCGCAGATCGAGCTCGATTTCGAGGTGGCGCGCGCGGCCAAGGAGAAGCCGATCGACGCAGCCTATGGCGGCGCAACCCTGCTGCCGGCCTCCGAGACCACCAAGAAGGACGAGTTCGAGCCCGCCGAGCGATCGAGCGACGACCTCAACCTCGACGCCGTATTCGCCAAGCTGAAGACGCTCGGCGGCAAGAAGCAGGAGGACGAGGAGGGATAAGGCTCCGCTCTTCGTTCATTCACCATCGAATGCAAACGCGGCGGGAAAACCCGCCGCGTTTTTGTTTTGCGCACCTTCCCGGCGTTCGCCGGGACGACAGCGGAATTTGTTGCTCTATGCGAGCGTCCCTCAGAACTTGTACGTCACGCCCGCGCCGACCAGCCACGGATCGATATGCGCGGTGCCGGTGACCGGCAGGCCGGAGACGATCGCGCTGTAATCCGGACGCAGCCAGAGCTTCTTGACGTCGACGTTGAGACCCCAGTGCCGGTCGATCATGTAGTCGAAGCCGAACTGCACGGCGCCGCCCCATGCGTTGCTGACGTGCAAGTTGGTAGTGGTGGCGACGATCGCAGGCGGACCGGCGATTGCGGCAGGCGAATTGGCGGCGGAATTGTTGAAGAACACGGTGTAGTTCACGCCGGCGCCGATATACGGCTTGAACGCGCCGAAATTGTCGAAGTGATATTGCAGCGTCAGCGTCGGCGGCAGCAGCGTGGTCTTGCCGATCGGTAGGCTCGCGAGCGAGCCGGTGCCGCTGATCGAGTGCCGGGTCACGCCGAGGATCAGCTCGGCCGCGATGTTCTTGGTGAAGAAATAGCTGATGTCGAGCTCGGGGACGACCTGGTCGCTGATCGACAGGCCGGAATTCGGCGAGGACAGCGAGGGCACGCCCGCCACATTGACGGTCGAGCCGCCGGCATCCGGTAACACGCCGAGCACGCGCAGGCGCACCATCCAGGGATTGAACGCCTCCACCGGTGGCGGCGCCTTCTTGTAAACCGGCAAATCGGCGGCTTGCACCGATGCTAACGTGCCCGCGATCATCGCGCCAACCGTCGCAAGCCGCGCCAGGTTTCTTGTCGTTCTCTGCATTTCAGTCCCCTTCAGCCTTCTCTCGCGCGTCGTTGCGCGACACGAGCGTCAGAGCAGAAGGGGACCGCTGAAGGATTTGATGCCGATCAATTCAGGCGAAGGTCGCCACGATTTGGCCACGGCGTTGCAGATGTGCCACGGAAACAACGAATGCGTTGTGCGCGGCGCGGCAGGATAATGCCGCACCTCACATCAAGGCCGCTCGGGATGGTTCAGCATGTATTCGCCGAGGTCGCGCTGGCGACGGTCGGCACGCGCGGTGGCGGCATTGCGCTGGACGTCACGGTCCTTGCGGCAGACCACGTATTCGGGCGAACCTTGCGCATAGCCGCGGCTCTGGCAAACCGCGTCGTCATCGTCACCGCCCACCGCCACCGGCGTCTGGTAGCGCGCGGAGCAGGCGGAGAGAGCGATGGCGAGCAGCACAGCTGCAAGCAGGCGCGGCGCGGCGGTGAGTGGCATACGAGGTCCCCTGTTGGCCGGCCCTCTTTAGCGCGGAATGCGGAGATTGTAAGTCCCTGGCTGAATGCCGCCCTCCCCCCGCAGTCATTCCCCGCGAAAGCGGGGAATCCAGTACGCCGCGGCGGTCATTGGGTCACACTGCTGCCCCGGCGTACTGGATCACCCGCTTTCGCGGGTGATGACGGCAGAGGTTGGGTAGCGGCCCCGCGTCTCACTGGCATGACCGCCAGAGCAAACCTCACACCCTCCCCTTCAGCGCCTCCCCGATCTCGTCGAGCGTCTTGGGATCTTCGATGGTCGCCGGCATGGTCCAGGACTCGCCGTCGGCGATCTTCTTGATGGTACCGCGCAGAATCTTGCCGGAACGCGTCTTGGGCAGCCGGCCGACCGTGATCGCGAGCTTGAAGGCGGCGACCGGGCCGAGCTTGTCGCGCACCAGCGCGACGATCTCCTTCTCGATCTCAGCTGGCGCACGCTTCACGCCGGCCTTGAGCACCAGGAAACCGCAGGGCACCTCACCCTTGATCGCGTCCTTGACGCCGAGCACCGCGCATTCGGCGACATCGGGATGCGAGGCCAGGATCTCCTCCATGCCGCCGGTGGAAAGCCGATGGCCGGCGACGTTGATGATGTCGTCGGTGCGGCCCATGACGAAGACATAGCCGTCCTCGTCCTTGTAGCCGGCATCCGAGGTTTTGTAATAGCCGGGGAATTCGGTGAGATAGGCTTCCCTGAAACGCTCGTCCTGATTCCACAGCGTCGGCAGGCAGCCCGGCGGCATCGGCAGCTTGATGACGATCGAACCCATGGTGTTGGGTCCCACCGGCTTGGCCGCCTCGTCGACGACATCCACCTGATAGCCCGGCATCGGCACCGTCGGCGAGCCATGCTTCACCGGCAGCATGCCGAGCCCGACCGGGTTGCCGGCGATGCACCAGCCGGTCTCGGTCTGCCACCAATGGTCGATCACCGGCACCTTCAGCTGCTGCTCCGCCCACTCGACCGTCGGCGGATCGGCGCGCTCGCCGGCGAGGAACAGGGTGCGGAATTTCGACAGGTCGTATTGCCGGATGAATTGTCCTTCCGGATCATCTTTCCGGATCGCGCGGAACGCGGTCGGCGCGGTGAAGAAGGCAACGGCCTTGTGCTCGGAGATCACGCGCCAGAACGCGCCGGCATCGGGCGTGCCGACCGGCTTGCCCTCATACATGATCGTCGTCGCACCGTGCAGCAGCGGGCCGTAGACGATGTAGCTGTGACCGACCACCCAGCCGATATCGGAGCCGCACCACCACACCTCGCCCGGCTTGACGCCGTAGAGGTTGAACATCGACCATTTCACCGCGACGAGATGGCCGCCATTGTCGCGCACGACGCCCTTCGGGATGCCCGTGGTGCCCGAGGTGTAGAGGATGTAGAGCGGATCGGTCGCGGCAACGGGCACGCAAGGTGCCTTCTTGCCGTCGTTCAGCGCCTTGCGGCGCAGGCTCGCCCAATCATAGTCCCGGCCCGGGGTCAGGTCGCAGGTCAGCTGCGGACGTTGCAGCACGATGCAGGCCTTCGGCTTGCTGCCGGCAAGTCTGATCGCCTCGTCGAGCAGCGGCTTGTACTGCACGATACGGCCGGGCTCGATGCCGCAGCTCGCGGAGAGAATGAGTTTCGGCTGCGCGTCGTCGATGCGGGTGGCGAGCTCTTTCGCAGCAAAGCCGCCGAACACCACGGAATGCACCGCGCCGATCCGCGCGCAGGCGAGCATTGCGACCACGGCCTCCGGCACCATCGGCATATAGAGGATGACGCGATCGCCCTTGGCGACGCCAAAATCCTGCATGATGGCGCCGAGCGCCTGCACCTCGTTCAGCAGTTCCGCATAGGTCAGTCTGGTGACGCTGCCCGTCAGCGGTGAATCATGGATCAGCGCGACCTGGTCGGCGCGGCCGCGTTCGACATGGCGGTCGAGCGCGTTGTAGCAGGTATTGACGACGCCGCCGGTGAACCAGCGGCCGTAGGTTCCCTGCGCGGCATCGAAGATTTTCTTGGGCGGCTCGATCCAGTCGATCTCTTTCGCCGCCTCGGCCCAGAAGCCGTCGGGGTCGGCGAGAGAGCGCGCATGGACCTCGTGATAACGACTTTTACCGTCGACCTTCATTCCCGCGCTCCCGTCCCTTTATTCGCCTAGCCTGAACCTTGTGGCAGGACAGACGTCCCGCCATGACCAGGATCAATCGCCGGCCTTGTTGAGGGCTATTTTCCCGGGAACGGGCCGCGGTTCAAGCTGAAAAGGAGGGGCCTTTTGGCGGAGGCGGAGCCGCTGCGGCAACGGCGGTGCACTCCCTCTCCCGCTTGCGGGGGAGGGCTGGGGTGGGGGTGCCTCCGCGTCGGGATTGCCGAGGCTTTAGCAGGAAGTCCCCACGAGGAGAAAGCCCTCACCCGCCGCGCTCTTCGAGCGCGTCGACCTCTCCCGCAAGCGGGAGAGGTGACCAAGCCAGCCGCTCGACTTCAGCTTCTTCAGCGGCTTTCAGCTATCCATCGCATTCAGCTTCTGCAAGCGATCCTGCATGGTTTTCTTCAGGTCGTAGCCCGGGCGACCAAAGCTGGCGTTACGGAGGCTGAGGAAATCGCGCTGGGTCTTGCGCAGCTCGCCAGCCGCGCGCTTGCCCGCCGATTTCAAGACGCGATCGTAGGTCTCGGCGATCTGACGGTCGAGCACGCCCAGTTGCGGATCGGCGCAGATCACCTTCTCGACCTCACGCCTGGCCGTCCCGCATGAGAACGACGGACCGTTGCCGGACGCCGCATTCAGCGCCCGCGGCGGTTCAGTGCCGAATTTCGCGATCTCGGCGATCATGGCGCGGCGACCGCTCGCGGCGTTGTCGTTGGCAGGATCGAGCCGCAAGGCCGCCTCGTAGTCGGCCAGAGCCTTCGCGCGCTCACCCATCTTCTTGTAGAGCACGGCGCGGTTGTTGTAGGTCTTGGCAAAGCTCGGATCGAGCTTGAGCGCGGCGTCATAGTCGCTCAAGGCAGCCCCGAGCTCGCCCTTGAACTGGTAGGAATCGCCGCGATTGGTCAGGAAGTTCGGGCGCTGCTCCCGCCGGATCGCCTGGTCGTAATCGGCGATGGCCTTGTCGTACTCACCCATCGCGGCATAGGCGAGGCCGCGATTGTCATAGTATTCGGGCTGCTTCGGATCGAGCCGGATCGCCTCGCCGTTGTCGGCGACCGACTTGTCGTACTGCCCGAGCTTCTTCCAGGCCGCGCCGCGGTTGGAGTAGGTGCGGGGCCGGTTGGGGTCGAGCCGCAAGGCCTCGTCGAAATTCTTGATCGCCTTTTCGTTGTCACCGCCGAGATAATAGGTCGCGCCGCGGTCGGACCAGGCCTGCGCATAATCCGGCTTCAGCTTGATCGCCTGGTCGTAGTCGGCGAGCGCGCGGTCGAGCCGGCGCTGATTGGTATAGACGACACCGCGCAGCTCAAAGGCTTCCGCATTCTCAGGATCGAGCGCGATCGCCTTGCTGAGGTCAGCCGCGGCGCGATTGAGGTCGCCGCCGGCCTCGCGCAGGAGGTCGCCGCGCAGGC
>NZ_JALBGZ010001299.1:0-913 GCF_023006515.1 Bradyrhizobium sp. PRIMUS42 | reverse complement strand
GCCGGCATTGCGCTCGAATCCTGGGGACGCCTCAAGGGCACGCCGCGCACCGCGATCACGCTCGCGATGCTCTGGAGCGTGGCGCTGCTCGGCTTCGCCGCGGTGCCGATCTATCCGGTTGCGATCGCGCTGTTGTTCTGCGCGGGGTTCTTTGAGCTGTCGTTCAACACCATGGCGCAGGCGCTGGTGCAGCTGAATGCGCCGCACGACATCCGCGGCCGCGTCGTCGGTCTCTACAATATGGCGGGGCTCGGGATGCGGGCTTTCAGCGGCATCACGGTCGGGCTATCAGGGGCGGCGATCGGCATTCACTGGTCGCTCGGGCTGTCGGCCGCGGTGCTGCTGGCGCTGCTGTGTCTGCTGTATCGGCGCGCGGCGAAGACGGCAGCCTGTTGACTCCGGCCTCTCTCCACCGCACGCTCGACACAGGGCTTGGGGGAGATGAAGCGTTGCGCAATCGCTGGGGCATTCTTGCGATCCTGTTCATCGTGCGCCTCACGATCGCATTCCAATTCCAGAGCGTGGCCGCGGTCGCGCCGCTGCTGCAACAGACTTTTGGCGTTGGGCTGGCCGACATCGGCATCCTGATCGGGCTCTACTTCACGCCAGGCGTCGTGCTGGCGCTGCCGGGCGGCGCGATCGGCCGAACTCTTGGCGACAGGCCGACGACGATCGCCGCACTGTTGCTGATGACGGCGGGCAGCCTCGTGATGGCCACGACCGACGTCTGGGGCTGGCAGCTGGCGGGCCGGCTCGCCTCCGGCGCCGGCGGTGTGCTGCTGACGGTGCAGCTCACGAAGATGGCGACCGATTGGTTCGCGGGTAAGGAGATCGCAACCGCGATGGCGATCTTCGTCAACTCATGGCCGGCCGGCGTTGCGATCTCGCTCCTGGTGCTGCCGGCGATCGGCAC
>NZ_JALBGZ010001298.1:0-914 GCF_023006515.1 Bradyrhizobium sp. PRIMUS42 | reverse complement strand
TGCCGATATTCGACGCCGACGGCGCGGCGGCCCTCGAACAGCACGCGCTGGCCGAGCGCTCCAGTTTCGATCTTGAGGTTGCCGCGGGACTTTGCCGGGCCGAGATAGGCCACCGAGGTCGAAGCGCGGCGGCCGTTGCGCGTCGTGGTCTGGAACAGGCCGACGCCTTCTTGCGTGGCACCGTTGAAATCGGGGTTGTAGGGCAGACCGGTCTCGACCGCGGCGTCGATGAAGGCCTTTGACAGCGGATCGGTCACGACCATGTTGGACACCGGCAGCGGACCGCCGCTGCCATGATACTGATCGGCCCCCCGCGACTGGTTCTCGGCCTTCTTGAAATAGGGCAGCACGTCGTCATAGCCCCAGCCGGTGTTGCCGAGCTGGCGCCAGCGGTCATAGTCCTCGTGCTGGCCGCGGACATAGAGCAGGCCGTTGATCGAGCTCGATCCGCCCAGCGTCTTGCCGCGCGGCTGAAAAACCTGGCGGCCCTTCAGCTCGGGCTCCGGCTCGGTCTGGTACATCCAGTTGACGGTCTTCTCCTTGAACAGCTTGCCGTAGCCGAGCGGGACGTGGATCCAGATGTTGGAATCCTTTGGGCCGGCCTCGAGCAGCAGGACGCTGTGCTTGCCGTTCGCGGAAAGCCGGTTAGCGAGGACACAGCCGGCGGAGCCTGCGCCGACGATGATGTAGTCGAATTCGGGATCGCTTGGTTCGAGGGAAGAATTTGCGGTCATCTGTTGCTAGTCTTCTTGTTGCTGTGGACGTTTCCGTTTCGTCACTTAGCACAATCATTCCCGCACGCGCAGCGCCTCGACCAGCGACTTGAACGCACGGGCATATTCCGCGCCCGCCCTTGCGATATCCGTGCGTCCGGCGCAGGCGACCGCGGCCTCCGTCACCGCGCCGAGCAGCAG
>NZ_JALBGZ010001297.1:0-914 GCF_023006515.1 Bradyrhizobium sp. PRIMUS42 | reverse complement strand
AGCGCCGCGAGCAAGGCGGCGATGACGATGCCGGCGCGATCGACGCGCCGCGGCGGCTGGGCCGGATCGCCTGAGGTCATGATTTGACCAGGCCGACCGATTTCAGCACGTCGGTGACGCGCACCGTTTCCTTCTTCAGGAAGTCGGCGAAGGCATCGCCGCCGAGATAGGCGTCCTCCCAGCCCTTCTGCTTGAGGATTTCCTTCCAGGCATCCGACTTCACCATCTTCTCGACCGCATCGCTCAAGGTCTTGCGCTGCTCCGGCGTGATGCCGGGAGGCGCGACCACCGAACGCCAATTGGCGATCACGAGGTCGATGCCTTGCTCCTTGAAGGTCGGGATGTCGCTCCCCGGGATGCGCTTCTCCGAGGTCACGCCGATCGCGCGCAGCTTCCCGGATTTGATCTGCCCTTCATATTCGCTGAGGCCCGAAATGCCCGCGGTGACCTTGCCGCCGAGGATCGCGGCGAGCGACTCGCCGCCGCCGGAGAACGGGATGTAGTTGATCTTCTTCGCGTCGGCACCGACCGCGCCGGCAAACAGTGCGGCCATCACATGATCGACGCCGCCGGCCGAGCCGCCGGCAAAGGTCACCTTGGCGATATCGGCCTTCACTGCAGCGGCCAGATCCTGCGCATTCTTGATCGGCGAATTCGCGGGAACCACGATCACCTGGATTTCCTCGGTGAGGCGCGCGATCGGCGTCACCTGCTCCAGCGTTACCGGCGACTTGTTCATGGCGAGCGCGCCCACCATGACGAAGCCGTTGACCATCATCTGGTTGCCGTCGCCCTTGGCGCCGTTGACGAACTGCGCGATGCCGACGCTGCCGCCGGCGCCGGGAACGTTGGTGACCTGCACGCTGCGCGCAACGCCCGAAGCCACCAGCGCCTGCTGCATCGAGCGCGCGGTC
>NZ_JALBGZ010001296.1:0-915 GCF_023006515.1 Bradyrhizobium sp. PRIMUS42 | reverse complement strand
AACCGTGGTCCTTGCTGAGCTTCGCCGCGCGCTCGAGCAGACGGGAATGCAGATAGAACACGTCGCCGGGATAAGCTTCGCGGCCCGGCGGACGGCGCAGCAGCAGCGACACCGGCTTCATCATCCCGGATTTCATCGCCTGGGGCGACCCACAGGCAGAACCCTGAGGCGGTAGGCTGCTACTGACTGAGCTGTTCCCAGAGCGCCGGCCAGCGCTTGCCTACCTCATAGAGGAACCGCTCGGGGTCGGCGGCGAAGGCGTCACGATTGGTTTCCCGGCTGAACAGGTACAGCCGCTGCGCCACGATCGCGAAGAAACGGGGATTGCCGGCAATGGTGACGCCGCGGGCGATATCGGCGGGATCGTAGCCGCCGAATTGCGGCCCATAGATTTCGGGATGGGCCAGGAAGGAGGCGCGGTTGCCCTCGTTGCGGAAGCGCCAGACCGCGCCCCAGAGGTTGGCCTCGAACTCGGCCGTCCCCTGCACGGCTCTCTCGTCCACGAAATAAGCGACGGGATCGAAGCCCTCGATGGCAACGCCGGTGAAGCGGTTGACGACGACCCGCTCGGTCGTGGCCGCCTCGGCCGGCAACCCCGAGCCGGTGATCCCTATGCCCGAGAGCAGGCAGACGAGGAGGCCGATCAAGGCAATTCCGGGGCGCAAAGGGCTATCTTCCTGCCGTTGTGCCGTCATAGTTGCTGCGGATAACATCCGAGTCGAGGGGACATCCGGCGCAACCCTAGGGCCGCGCCTGTTGGCGTCAGGTTAAGGAAGCGACGGGTTTCGGTACCAGGGGTTCTTTTATGACTTTCGCATCACGCCTTGCTGCGCTCGCGCTCGTCGCGATGGTGGGCTGGATCGTGCCGGCCTCCGCCCAGCAGGCGCCGCCGCCCAATTTGCCGCCGCCGCAGCG
>NZ_JALBGZ010001295.1:0-916 GCF_023006515.1 Bradyrhizobium sp. PRIMUS42 | reverse complement strand
CATCCGGCCGTGATCGCCGCTTTTGTCGGCGCCGCCGTTCTCGCCGCGCTCTTCGTCTGGCGCGAGAGGCGCGCGACGCAGCCGATGCTGCCGTTGTCGTTGTTCAGCCACAGGCTGTTCGCGCTGACCTCGCTCGTCGGCCTGCTCGTCAACATCGCAATCTACGGCTTGATCTTCGTGCTCAGCCTGTACTTCCAGCGCATCAACGGGCTGTCGGCGTGGTGGACCGGGCTCGCTTTCGTGCCGATGATGGCGGCGGTGCTGCCGGTCAACCTGCTGGCGCCGCGCCTCGCCGAGCGCATCGGCCCGTGCCCCACCATCGTGGTCGGTGCCTGCGTATCGGCGCTCGGCTGTCTCGGTCTGCTGTGGATTGCGGCTGACACGAGCTATTGGATGATCTGCGCTCAGATGATCGCGATCAGCTCCGGACTTGGGCTGCTGGTTCCGCCGCTGACCTCGACCTTGCTGGGCAGCGTCGAAAAAGCGCGCTCCGGTATCGCGGCGGGCGTCCTGAACGCGACGCGGCAGACCGGCAGCGTGCTCGGCGTCGCGTTGTTCGGCTCCCTGGTGGCCGCGGAGAGGGCATTCATGGCGGGGCTGCATCTGTCGCTGCTGGTGTCCGCAGCGGTCCTGTTGCTCGCTGCCGTCGTGATCGGCCTCGGTGCGCCGGCGCGGGGATGAACAATCCGAGTGAATGAGAACATCTTCTGTTCACCATTGCCGCAACAGGCGCGTAGCCGGTTACCGACTGTCCACTTCTGTTGGTTCAAGTGCGGGTCGATAGGGGCCCGCGATGTATCAAGTTCTCTACTGTCTCACCGAAGAGCACGATTTGCGGCTCGTCGCGCTTGGCGGCGCGGTGTGTCTGCTTGCCAGCGCGGCGGCGATCAGCCTGTTCCACCGGGCGCGCGCGACG
>NZ_JALBGZ010001294.1:0-918 GCF_023006515.1 Bradyrhizobium sp. PRIMUS42 | reverse complement strand
AGGAGCGCAAGGCGCAGGCCGAAGCCGCCGCGAAGGGCTAAGGGCAGGCTATGTCGGCGCTGGTCTGCGTCGCGCGGATCGGCGCCGCGCATGGGGTGCGTGGTGCGGTCAAACTGTGGACCTTCACCGAAGATCCCTTTGCCGTCAGGCGCTACGGTCCGCTGCTGTCCAAGGACAGCAAGCGTCAGTTCGAGGTCGCAACGGCGCGCGAGGCCAAAGATCATCTGGTCGCGACGTTCAAGGGCGTCACGAGCCGCGATGAGGCCGAGCGCCTCAACGGCATCGAGCTCTATGTCGCGCGCGACAAGCTGCCTGCGACCGACGCGGACGAATATTACCACACCGATTTGATCGGGCTCGCCGCCGTCACCACCGACGGCGATGCGCTCGGCCGCGTGCTCGCGATCCACAATTTCGGCGCCGGCGACATCATCGAGATCGCGCCTCCCAAGGGCACGACGATGCTGCTGCCATTCACGAACGCGGTGGTGCCGGAGGTCGATCTCGCCGGCGGTCGCGTGGTGATCGCGCTGCCGCAGGAGGTCGAGGGGGAGGATCGAGGCGAAGCTCACTCCCCGAGTCGTCCCGGCCTAGCGCGCAAAGCGCACGGGGGCGGGGACCCATAACCACGGGCCGAAATTTTTCGCTAAGCTGTTTGCTCCAGCCATCGCCAAACTGGCAGTGGTGGTTATGGGTCCCGGGCTCGCGCTTCGCGCGCCCCGGGACGACAACGACTGAGATCGAATGACCAATCCCTCACCCTGGCGCGCGACGGTGCTGACGCTGTTTCCGGAGATGTTTCCGGGGCCGCTCGGCGTGAGCCTGGCCGGCCGGGCGCTGACCTCAGGGCTTTGGGAGATCGAGGCGCGGGACATCCGGGCTTCCGCCACCGACCGCCACCGCAGCGTCGACGACACT
>NZ_JALBGZ010001293.1:0-918 GCF_023006515.1 Bradyrhizobium sp. PRIMUS42 | reverse complement strand
GGACGTCGTGCTCGCGCGCAACCCCAAGCTGGTCTACGGCCGCATGACCGGCTGGGGCCAGGAAGGCCCGCTTGCCAACGCGGCCGGTCACGACATCAACTACATCTCCATCACCGGCGCGCTCGCCGCGATCGGCACGAAGGAAGCACCGGTGCCGCCGCTCAACCTGGTCGGCGATTTCGGCGGCGGCGCACTCTATCTCGTCGTCGGTGTGCTCGCAGCGCTTTTGGAAGCCTCGAAGTCCGGCAAGGGCCAGGTCGTCGACGCCGCGATGTGCGACGGTGCGGCCTCGCTGATGTCGTTCTTCTTCGACATGACCACGATGGGACGCTGGACCGAAGGCCGCAACCAGAACTTCCTCGACGGCGGCGCGCATTTCTATGGCGTCTACGAATGCGCCTGCGGCCATTTCGTCTCGGTCGGCTCGATCGAGCCCCAGTTCTACGCCCTGCTGCGCGAGCACGCGGGCCTGACCGACGCCGACTTCGACGCGCAGATGAACCCCAAGGCCTGGCCGGCGCTGAAAGAGAAGCTGAAGGCCGTGTTCAAGAGCAAGACGCGCGAGGACTGGTGCAAGATCATGGAAGGCACCGACATCTGCTTCGCGCCGGTGCTGACCATGTCGGAGGCCACGCAGCATCCGCACATGGTCGCGCGCAACGTTTTCGTCGAACGCCACGGCGTGAAACAGCCCGCGCCGGCGCCGCGTTTCTCGCGCACGCCGTCGGCGGTACGTGAGCCGGAAGGTGCGGAGATTGGCGCTTTGACCGCTGCGTGGAAGGCTGCGAAGTAGTCCCACGCGCTAATCCGTAGCAACCATTAAATGGCGGCGGTGTTTTGAGCCGTACGGATCGCCTGCGCCTGCCATGATGACGCCGTGCTCGCGTCCGTCAAGGCGTGGCCTGGCGGCAGATCGGG
>NZ_JALBGZ010001292.1:0-923 GCF_023006515.1 Bradyrhizobium sp. PRIMUS42 | reverse complement strand
CGCGATCTCGTTGGCGCCGTCTGCACTCATGCCGACGTTAAGCACGCGCGCGCCGCGGCTGACGATGCTTTCGAGTTCCTCGATCGTGTAGAAATTCAGCCGGACCGGAATGCCGAAGCGATCGCGCAAGGGATTGGTGAGCAGGCCTGCGCGCGTGGTGGCACCGACGAGCGTGAATTTCGACAGCTCGATCTTCACCGAACGCGCCGCCGGGCCCTCGCCGATGATGAGGTCGAGCTGAAAGTCCTCCATCGCGGGATAGAGCACTTCCTCCACGGCCGGGCTCAAGCGATGGATCTCGTCGATGAAGAGCACGTCGCGCTCTTCGAGATTGGTCAGCAGCGCCGCAAGATCGCCAGCCTTGGCGATGACAGGCCCCGATGTGGCGCGAAAGCCGACGCCGAGCTCCTTGGCCACGATCTGCGCCAGCGTGGTCTTGCCGAGACCGGGCGGACCGACGAACAGCACGTGATCCAGCGCCTCGCCGCGCTTGCGCGCGGCTTCGATGAAGATCGACAGGTTCTTGCGCGCCTGCTGCTGCCCGACGAAGTCGGACAGCGATTGCGGGCGCAGCGCAGTGTCGCCGACATCGTCGCTGCGGCGCTCGGGCGTGACCATGCGGTTGGCCTTGGGATCGCTCACCTAGCGAGCTCCTCGCAGGGTAGGCAAAGGCGCGCTTCGCGCCGTGCCCACCATGTCTCCGGTCGGTTGAAAGATGGTGGGCACGCTGCGCTTTGCCCACCCTACGAGCTCGGCCATCGACGCGGTCACTTCGCGAGTTCCTTCAGACCGAGGCGGATGAGCTGCGCCGTTTCAGCGCCTTCACCGGCGCTGCGCGATGCCGATGCAATGGCTGCGGCGGCCTGCGGCTGGCCGTAGCCGAGATTGACCAGTGCGGAGATCGCGTCGGCAACGGGCCGCGG
>NZ_JALBGZ010001291.1:0-926 GCF_023006515.1 Bradyrhizobium sp. PRIMUS42 | reverse complement strand
AGCGGCGGCAGGTTGGCGAGCAGCTGGGCGCGACGATCGATCAGGGTCGAGATCCGCTCGAGGCCGGTGCGATAGGTCGCAAGCCGCTCGGTGACCCCGTCGATCATGTCCTGCTGCTCGGGCGCGAGCTCGATGCGGGTCTTCTTCAGGATGTCGCTGAGCGTCGAGGCCGCCTCGCCGACCTGCTGGAACTGGGTGCCGGCGCCGGGATCGGTGACGAAGTCGCGCGCGGCCAGACGCAGTTCGTTCATGCGGCGGTCGATGTCCTCGGCGAGGTCGCCGACGCTCTGGAGTCGCTGCAGCTCGGCAAAGGTCGTATCGATGTGCCGGATCGCGATCACGCTCGCGGTCGATGTGACGATGATCACCGCCAGCACGAGCAGGAAGCTGCCGAAGGTGAGCTGGCCGATGGAGAGCGAGAAGGTTCGCTTTTTCTCAGGGGTCGGCGTCAATTCGGCGGACATTCGTGTCTTGGGGGGACCGGGCTACTGGAGACCCAATATACGACGTATTGCCGCCCGGGGGAAACATGCCTCGGGCCGCCGGTTATCCTTAATATTGTGGCCTCGGAGCCCCCGTCCCCCTATGACGGTTTGACGCTTGCCTGCCGCCGGGCCGGGATTGTCATGGCGGCGACGCCGAGGACGACGCAGGCTAGCCCGATCCAGGCAGTCCGGCTCAGGCTCTCGCCGAGAAGGGCGACGCTGATGGCGACACCGATAGGCACGCGGAGATAGGCCTGCGCGGTGGTGCCGACCGAGCCCAGGGTCTGGATCAGGCGGAAATAGATCGCAAAGGCTGCGGCCGTCGAGAACACGGCGAGCGCGAGCAGCGCCAACACTGAACTTTGCGAGGGCGACAGCGTCCAGGGCTGCTCGACCATGAGCGAGGCCGGGATCAGGACGGCGGCCCCGGCCAGCAGCGAG
>NZ_JALBGZ010001290.1:0-926 GCF_023006515.1 Bradyrhizobium sp. PRIMUS42 | reverse complement strand
GGCGGTGCCGATCGCGGCGCCGGCTACGCCGGCCGCGACGTCGGTCGGCCAGAATCCGGTGCGGCTCCTGTTCCAGTCGTTATTCCAATCGCCATTGGTCTGGCGGTGGGAGACGCGACGATGGCGATAGCCGCTATCGGTGTACGGGTTTCCTGGGCCGAGGTTCTGGCAGTTGGCGTTGGGGAATTGCGCCGAGCAGCGGCCGGGATTGGTGACGACGGCCTGCGCCATGGCAGAGCCAGCCAGCATGGTCGCCGCAATCGCCGTGGCCCCGAGAAGCTTGATGTTCATGGTTGTTGGCTCCCGTTTTGTTGACGGGGGCTAAATGCCGAAGGCGCCGGACGTTCCGGTGAAACCGGTGGATTTTCGCGAGCGAACGGTCAAACGGATGTGAGCGCGCGGCGCGGTTCCGTGCGGCGGCGATGCGGCGTTAACGCTTTGCTAGCTCGCTTTGCAGCATTTGAGCGGCGCGCAATCCTTACACATTAGGCTTACCGGAAGTTGGTGAGCGGGCCTTAACCCTCTGTGCGCGGTGATCGGTTAGGTTGCCGCCGGATAACCGGGGTCCCCTCATGCGTGCTGTGGCGCTCGCCGCCTTTCTGATCGGATTGCCTGCGACGGCATTTGCCGGCGGCTTCGATGTCGTCGTGCCCGGCCGTCCGGGCGTGCCGATCATCATCAACAACATCGATGCGTCCTATACCGTGGTCGAGGGTGTCTGGGGCCTGGGCAAGAACCAGCAAGTGCAGCCCACGATCTATGGCGGGCGCTATATCGCCGAGCGGCAGCCCGAAGACGTCGGCCATTATTATCCGACGCTCGGCCTGCGGCCCGGCTACGGCCGGCTCGAGGTCGAGCCGCCCGCGAACCGCAAATTGCCCAAGCCGGCCGAGAGCTATCACCAGAGCTGGGGCGCGCAATCGGCG
>NZ_JALBGZ010000128.1:0-11543 GCF_023006515.1 Bradyrhizobium sp. PRIMUS42 | reverse complement strand
ACGTTGGCCTCACGCTGCTTCGGCGCCGACGAGGGTTGCGGCTGCTTCTGCTGCGGTTCAGCTGGCGTCTGCTGCGGCGATGGTGCTGCTGCCTGCTGCTTGGCCGCGGGCTTGCCCGCCGCTTCGGACTTGTCGGTGAAATCAAGCTTTGGCAGCTTCAGATCGGGCGGCGGCTCCGGCAATTTCTCCTTGGCCGCCTCCTTCGTCTCCTGCTCCTTGATCTCCTCCTTCACCTGCTCCGGCGTGACGATGTCGACGGTCACGGTCTCGGGCGGCGCGGCGTGAAACGGATGGACCTCGCTGATCACGATGATCAGCGCCACCAGCGTCAGATGCGCGATTGCCGACGCCGCAATGTCCGTCCGTATGATCTTCCGCAGTTCCATCGACCGATCTTGGGTTGCCGTCGCGGTCCTAGCATACCCCGGCCCCCTCTCAATCCCATTTCGGGGCGAAGCCGAAGTCGGTCAGGCGGCCCTTGGGGTTGGCGAGCGCGGCGATCCGGCTCATCTCGTCCTCCGACAGCTCGAAATCGAAGATCTCGATGTTTTCAGACAGGCGCTCGATGCGCGAGGTGCGCGGGATCGCAGCGACATTCTGTTGCACCAGCCAACGCAGGCAGATCTGCGCCGGCGTCTTGCGATGAGTGCGCCCGATCCCGGCCAGCGTCTGGTCGGACTTGATGCGGCCCTTGGCGATCGGGCTGTAGGCGACGAGTGCAAGGCCATGCTGGTCGCAGGCCGCCCTCACCTTCGCCTGGCCGAGATAGGGGTGGTATTCGACCTGGTTGCAGACCAGCGGCTCGCCCGACAGCGCCAACGCCTGCTCGATCAGCGCCACCGTGAAATTGGACACGCCGATGTGGCGGGTCAGGCCCATGCGCTTGGCATGCGACAGCGCGCCGAGCGTCTCGGCCAGCGGCACGTGCGGATTGGGCCAATGCAGCAGCAACAGGTCGACGGAGGTAAGCCGCAAGCGCGCCAGGCTCTCCTTGACCGAGCGCTCGAGATCATGGGGCGCGAAATGGTTGGTCCAGACCTTGGTGGTGAGAAAAACGTCGTCGCGGCGGACGCCAGAGGCGCGCAAGCCGTCGCCGACCTCGCGTTCATTGTCGTAGACCTGCGCGGTGTCGATGTGGCGATAGCCGAGCCGCAGCGCCTGCTCGACCACCCGCGCGGCAAGCCTTCCGCTCAACTCCCAGGTCCCGAGCCCGATCGCCGGGATTCTCGCGCCATTGGCCTCGACGAACAGCATGAGGAGTCCTCTTCCGTTGCGGCAACCCCTGACGTCATCAGGCCTCATTATGGACCCGGCCCATGACGCTGCCAACGGAAGCCGCGGCAGTCCGGCGGGATATTTGGCGCAATGCTAACGGGAGGTTCGCGTCGGGGCTTGTGGCCCTTGACGCCAGGCTTTGACGTCAGGCTTTGGCGAGCGCCTGGAACACCGTATCCGGAGCGTGCGCGATTACCGCGAGCAGCGCGCGGGCTGGTCCCCGCGGAGCACGCTTGCCCTGCTCCCAGTTGCGGATGGTCTCGACGGGAACGCCGAGCTTGGCGGCGAACTCCATCTGGGTCAGGCAGGCGCGGCGGCGCAAATCGCGCACCGCGAGCAAAGAGCTATCGCCGGGCGCGGCTGTTGCCGTGGGCTCCGCCGCAGACGGCTGGACCGGAAACTCCTGTCCGTCCCGCAACTCAACGACCCGTCCGTCCGCCTTCAGCCGCAACCGCATGCTCATTCCCCCAAGCGAGGCGATGATGCGGCAGGTCGCTTAAGTTCGGATTAAAGATACGAGGTCGCGTGCCCCGGACGCTGCGCAGCACGACGTGATGCGCTGCTGAGCCGGGGCCCATCTCGCCACGGAGTATGCCGCCTTCCGGGTCCCGGTTCTGCGCAGCAACGCTACACGTTGCAGCGCGTCCGGGACACGGGGGGAACCCGTTGCCTATCCCCGTCATTGCGAGGAGCTCTTGCGACGAAGCAATCCAGGCTGCCACCGCGGAGGGATTCTGGATTGCTTCCGCCTTCGCTAAAGCTTCGGCGGACAAAGTCGCTGCGCTCGCAATGACGTGGAGAGAGCGTGGCCTCGCCCCCTACCTCAGCCCGAACCAGAGCGTCGCAATCCCGAGGAAGGAGAAGAAGCCGACGACGTCGGTCACGGTGGTGACGAAGGTGCCGGACGCCACCGCCGGGTCGGCCCTGACGCGTTCGAGCGCCATCGGGATCAGGATGCCGCCGAGCGCACCGGCGATGAGGTTGCAGACCATCGCAAGCCCGATGACGATGCCGAGGCCGGGAATCTTGAACCAGGCCACCGCCGCGATGCCCGTGATCACGGCAAAGGCGAGCCCGTTGATCAGACCGACCAGCGCCTCGCGCATCACCACGCGCCAGGCATTGGAGGAGCCGAGCTCACGCGTCGCCAGCGCCCGCACCGCGACCGTCATGGTCTGGGTCGCGGCATTGCCGCCCTGGCTTGCCACGATCGGCGCCAGCACGGCGAGCGCGACCATCTTTTCGAGCTGACCCTCGAACAGGCCGAGCACCGAGGATGCGAGAAAGGCGGTGGCGAGATTGACCAGCAGCCAGTTGAAGCGGCCGCGCGCAATGGTCAGGAAGGTGTCCGACAGCTCTTCGTCGCTGGTGACGCCGCCGAGCGCCTTGAGGTCCTCGTCCGCCTCCTCCTCGATGACGTCGACGACGTCGTCGACGGTGATGACGCCAACCAGGCGATCCTGGGTGTCGAGCACGGGGGCTGCGACGAGATTGTACTTGCCGAACATGCGTGCCACCTCTTCCTGGTCCTCCAGGACGGAGACGCGGCGGCGGTCCTCGTCGGTGAGCTCGGCCAAGGCCACCGGCCGGCGCGCGCGCAGCAGCACGTCGAGCGGCACCGCGCCCTGCCAGTGCTGGTCCTTGTCGACGACGTAGATCTCGTAGAATCGGTCGGGCAGATCCGGCGTCTCGCGCATGTAGTCGATCGCCTGGCCCACGGTGAAATCCTGGGGCACCGCGATGAACTCGGTCTGCATCCGGCGTCCCGCGGAATTCTCGGGATACAGCAGGCTGCGTTCGAGCGCGACGCGCTCCTTGAGCGGCAGCTTCTCGAGGATCTCCTCCTGCTCGGCCTGGTCGAGGGTCTCCAGCAGCTCGACCGCGTCGTCGGATTCGAGCTCTCGGACGCCCTCGGCGACCCTCTCCGGCGGCAGTTCCTCCAGGATCTCCTCGCGGACGGCCTCGTCGACCTCGTTCAGCGCGGCGAAGTCGAAGTCGCGCCCGGTCAGCTCGACCAGGCGGACGCGGTCGTCGGGCTCCAGAGCGCCGATCAGATCGCCGAGATCGGCCTCGTGCAGCTCGGCGACGCAGGCGCGCAGCGATGCGCTGTCGCCGGCCTCGATTGCATGCGCGATCTCCTCGACGAATTCGTGCCTGATATCGCCGTCTTCATTGCGCATCGGCACGTGGTCGAGTACCGAATCCGCGGCGGATCGGGCAACGTCCATATGTTCATCCATGGCGCGCCTCGCCGTTTGACAGGTTGGATCAGGTGGTCTGAGCTGACGGTCAGGCAATACCCACAAGCCAACTGCGAGCGCAATGACAAAGATGCTTCGACTGAGGTGGACTTCGATGGCGCTGGGCGCGGCCCTCGCGGCCCTCGCCGGCATCACCTCGCCTGAAGCCGCCGAGTGCCCGCGCAAGGACGCACTCGGCACCTCGCGCGTGCTGAGCGTCGATGCCAAGACCACGCCGCGCGTGGGCCTGAAGAGCTTTCCGCAGACGCTTGCACTGGCCGATCGCGAGGTCGTGCTGACCTTCGACGACGGGCCGAACCCGCCGACGACGTCGAAGGTGTTGGCGGCGCTGGCGCAGGAATGCGTGCGCGCGACCTTCTTCCTGATCGGCATGCACGCCTCCCAGCATCCCGATATGGTCAAGCGCATCGCCCGCGAAGGCCACACCATCGGCCACCACACCTTCTCGCACCCGTTCATGGCGCGGATCCCGTTCGACAAGGCAAAAAGCGAGATCGACCGCGGCATCGCGGCCGACGAGATGGCGCTGCACGGGACGTCGTCGACGACGCCCTCGACGCCGTTCTTCCGCTTCCCCTATTTCCAGGGGACGCCGGCGCAGCTCGACCTGCTGCAGTCGCGCGGCATCGTCGTGTTCGGGGCCGATTTGTGGGCCAGCGACTGGAACGAGATGACGCCGGAGCAGGAATTGAAGCTCGTCACGGAGCGCCTTGCCGCGAGCGGCAAGGGCATCGTCCTGTTCCACGACCCCAAGGCGCGCACGGCCGCGATCATGCCGGCCTTCCTGCGGTATCTGAGGGAGAACGGTTTTCGCGTGGTTCACGTCGCACCGGCCGGCGTGCCGCAGAAGAATGCCGATGCGCGCTGATGCCGGAATGTCACGCCGGCGCAAAATGGGGTGATTTGGGCCCTATTAACACTCTGTTCATGCTACCCCCTGCAAATGGATGGGGACTTTGCGATGGGAAAGGGTCTTTGCGCCTGAACCGTTTCCTGATGTCTCCGACCTACTATGGCGGCAAGCGCATATGAAGGCAGACCGGGTTCATGATCGGAAGTAGCGTTGTATTGCGGACGCGATCGTGGATCGTCCTTTGCCTCAGCGGATTCCTTGGATGTTCGACCCTCGGATCGCCGGCGGCGCTTGCGGCCGACTGCCCGGGCCACCCCGATGCGCTCGGGACCTCCCGCACCCTCGTGGTCGATCCGCACGAGCATCCGCTGATCGGCACCATGCAGTACCGCGAGACGCTACCGCTTAGGGATCATGAAGTGGTCCTGACCTTCGACGACGGTCCGCTGCCGAAATATTCCAACCAGGTCCTCAAGATCCTCGACGACGAGTGCATCAAGGCGACCTTCTTCATCATCGGCAGCCAGGCCAAGGCGAACCCCGAAGGCGTGCGCAAGCTGGTAGCGGCGGGCCACACCGTCGGCACCCACAGCATGAACCATCCGCTGACCTTCGACCGGATGCCGGCCGAGAAATTCGAGGCCGAGATCAATGGCGGCATCGAGTGGACCTCGGCCGCGATGACCGATCCGTCCAAGCTGGCGCCGTTCTTCCGCATTCCCGGCCTGATGCGCGCCGAAGGCGTCGAGCATCATCTGATCTCGCGCGGCATCCAGGTCTGGAGCGCCGACTTCCCGGCCGACGACTGGCGCCATGTGTCGTCCGACCGCGTCTATCAGCTCGCGATCCAGCGGCTGGAGGCCAAGGGCAAGGGCATCTTGCTGCTGCACGACATCCAGGCGCGGACGGTGTCGGCGAGCCGGATCCAGTCGGCGATGCCTGACAGCGCCGGCTGCGAGGTGAGCACGGCGAGACGCTTCACCGCATCCATCATGCGCAGCATGTCGCGGGGATCGGCCAGCATGTTCTCCTCGACGACGGGATCAATCGCGGGATCGGTCGAGGCCAGCTTCAGCGTGCCGCGCGAATACGCGTTGAACAGACCCGCGCCGATCGCGCCCGGCACGCCGATGCCGCGGTGATTGAAGGCGATCAGAATCATGTCGCGCTTGCCGCCGTCGGCGAGGCCCGAGGAATAGGTCACGCAGCAATTGGTGTGGCGGGTGTCCGGATCGGTGGGCCTGAGATTTTCGTGGAGCTGGATGGTGGCGCGAAACAGCGGATGGTCGAAGTAGTGCTTACCGACCGGCAGGTCGCACTCGACCGCAATTCCCATCGCCTTCAACTCGTCGGCCGGCCCGATGCCCGAGCGCAGCAGGATCGCCGGACTGTGGATGGCACCGGCGCACAGCACGATCTGCCGGGCGCTGATCTCGTGGGTGCCTTGCCCCTCGATATGGACGCGGACGCCGGTCGCCCTTCCGTCGCTGATCAGCACGCGATCGACCAGCGCATGGCCGCGAATTTCGAGATTGGCGCGGCCGCGCGCGGGCTCCAGATAGCCCTCGTTGGTGCTGATGCGCCGGCTGTCGCGGCTGTTGATGGGATAGCAGGCCACGCCCTCGCCATCGGGGCCGTTGAGATCGGCGCACCAGGGATAGCCGCTCGCGAGCGCGGCATCGCGCAAGCCGCGATCGATCGGCCCCCATTTTTCCGGAGGCGCCCGGTAGACCGGCAGTGGCCCGCCGCGTCCATGGCCTGCGGCATCGCCGAACTCCAGATCGTCCTCGATCACGGAGAAGAGCGGCATCACCTCCCCGGCCGACCAGCCGGTGCAGCCATTGGCGGCCCATTCGTCGAAGGCATCGGCAACGCCGCGGATCGCGATCTGGCCGTTCATCATCGAGGAGCCGCCGAGCCCCTTGCCGCGCCAGTAGAAGCGCGGCTCCTGCCCGGCCACCCGGCGCGTCAGGAGATCAGGCCACTGCCATTTCTCCTGGTACTCGCGCCTGTGGATGATCGGGATCGGATTCGGCGTCACCACCTCCCACGGCGCCTCGTCGGCGCGCCAGTCCAGGCCCGCCTCCAGCAGCAGGACGCGCCGCGCGGGATCCTCAGACAGCCGAGCCGCAACGGCAGCGCCAGCGGAGCCGCCGCCGACAACAATGACATCGTACATCGCGTTATTTCTCGACATTCCAGAACACCGGGATGGCGGACGGTATCAGACCGCGCAACGTCGCGCGATAGGCGGCGGGCTGCGCGAACTGGCCCCACGGAATTCCGGGAGCCTGATCGTACATGACGGCCTGGATCTCGCCCGCGATCTTCTTGCGGTCCTCCTCGGCCGGCGCCTTGGCGAAAGCTTCCGTCAAGGGCGTGATGCGCTGATCGCATTGCCAGCCGGTGAAGTCGGCGCAGTTGAAGGCAACCATGACATTGGTCAGCGGCGAACCCAGATCGAAGCCGCCAGCATGAACGCCATAGACGCTCCAGCCTTCCTTTTTGGCGCGGCGCGCCAGCACGCTCGCCCAATCCATCACCTGCAGATCGACGTTGAAGCCGGCAGCCTTCAGCCGCTCCGCAAGCACCTGCGCCGAGACGCGCGGCGCTTCGAGATCGTTGGCCTGCATGACGACGACGGGCTCGCCGGCATATTTGGTCGCCTTCAGTGCAGCCTTCGCCGCTTCGATCGAGGGCTTGGCGGCCGCTTCGGCGCCGGCCTTGCTCTCATAGGTGGAGCCGCAGGTGAAGAACGTCGCGCAAGGCGTGGCGTATTTGGTATCGAGCCCGAGCGCATCCAGCACCTCGCGCTGATCGACCAGCTTCCACAGCACGCGCCGGATCGCGGGATCGTCGAACGGTTTCGACGCCGCGTTGAGACGGTAGGCGCCCGCGAACATGTTGCCGCCTGTGAAGTTGACGAGCTTGACGCGCGAATTCTTCTCCATCTGCGGCAGCAGATCGAACGGCGCGTATTGCATGAAGTCGATCTCGCCGGCCTGCAATGCGGACGCCGCGGTCGATCCGTCGGGAATGACGCGGATCTCGAGCGTGTCGACGTTGACGCGCTTGCCGCCGGCGAGGAAGTCGGCTGGCTCGGGGCGCGGCACATAGTCGGCGAATTTCTTCAGGATCATGCGGTCGCCGGTGCGGTGATCGGCCTTGCTGTAGACGAAAGGGCCCGAGCCGACGATCTCGGTGATGCGCTGATCGCCGGGCGTCTTCGCGATCCGCTCAGGCATCATGAAGGCGACGGGGCTGACGGGATTGCCGAGCGCGTCGATGACGAGACCGGACGGCTCCTTCAAGGTCAGCACGAAGGTCTTGGCATCGGTCGGCTCGAGCGACGCCGTGATCGCGAAGATGCGGCGGCCGAGCGCGCTGCGGGTGCCCCAGCGGCGCAGCGAGGCCACGCAATCGGCGGCCGTAACAGGCTGACCGTCGTGCCACTTCAGGCCGTCGCGCAGCGTGAATGTGTAGGTCAAGTTGTCGGGCGAGACCTTCCAGTCCTGCACCATCTGAGGTTTGACATCGCCCTTGGAATCCTTCGCAAACAGCGTATCGAACACCATGTAGCCAAACGTGCGCGAAATGTAGGCCGTGGAGAAATGCGGATCGAGGGTGACGATTTCCGCCTCGAGCACTGCGACGAGATTGCCCGCCGCATGCGCGGGCGCTGCGGCCAGCGCGAGGCCGAGCAGCGCAGGGACGAAAGACTTGAGTTTGAACATTAGTTTCTTCTTGCCTTGGCGAAACGGTTACGGTCGCCAGCAAAAGGCAATGTTCGTGCCCACACGGCAGAAGGACGTATGCGCACACGGCTATCAGCCGCGCGTTTGCGGGATGCGCACTTCTGGGTTTGAGTGCGACTCCATCGCATCCCCAGCAATGACGGTGGGGAGATAGGCGTGCACCACGCTCTCCCGCGCCCTCTACACAGCGCAACGCTACTTCAGTGGTGCGCTGCTGAGCCGGGGCCCATGTCTCCGAGCAAACCCTGCCGCGTGGGTCCCGGCTCTGCGCAGCAGCGTTGCACGCTGCAGCGCGTCCGGGACACAAGGGCAACTACCCGATCACCTTGCCGAACTTGTTCGACTTCGGGAAACCCTTCGGCGGCAGGCGGCCGGCGTCGGCGCGGGTGCCTCGCCACTCGGCGAGCTCCTTCATGGTCGTGGAGAACTCGCGACCGGCAGAATCCTTCCAGGTCAGGCCTGCCTTGGCCTCGAACACGACGACGTCGGAGAGGCCGCCGTCCTTGTATTTCTGCAGGCGCACGCCGCGGCCGCGGGCCATCTCCGGCACCTGGTCGAGCGGGAAGACGAGCATCTTGCGGTTCTCGCCGATGACCGCGACGGTGTCGCCCTGCACTTCGGTAACGGTGCGCGCCTCGTTCGGCATGTCGACGTTGAGAACCTGCTTGCCCTTCTTGGTGGTGCCGACGCAATCGTCCTCGTTGACGACGAAGCCCTGGCCCTCGTGGCTCGCGACCAGGAATTTGCGCCCGCCCTTGTTGACGAACAGAGTGACCGGCGCGGCCTCCGGCTCGAGATCGATGAACTGGCGGATCGGCTCGCCGTGACCGCGGCCGCCGGGAAGCTTCGCGACATCGAGCGAGTAGAACTTGCCGTTGGTGGCGAACATCAGCAGCTTCGAGGTGGTCTCCGCGAAGAAGGCGAAGCCGAGCTTGTCGTCCTGCTTGAAGGCGAGCCCAGAGAGGTCCTCGACATGGCCTTTCATGGTGCGGATCCAGCCCTTGTCGGAGACGACGACGGTGACCGGCTCGCGTTCGACGAAGGCTTCCTCGATCGCGGCCAGATCGTGCTCGGGCGCATCGGCGAAGGTGGTGCGGCGCTTGCCGAGCGGCGTCTTCGGCCCGAACATGTCGCGGACCTTGCCGACCTGCTCGCCGACCTTCTTCCACTGCTCGGATTCGGAGGCCAGCACCGCGTTGATGCCCTTGAGCTCGGCACGGAGATTCTTATCCTCGGTGCGGATCTCCATTTCCTCGAGCTTGCGCAAGCTGCGCAGGCGCATGTTGAGGATCGCCTCGGCCTGCACCTCGGTGAGCTTGAACGCCTTCATCAGCGCCGGCTTCGGCTCGTCCTCGTTGCGGATGATCCTGATCACCTCGTCGATGTTCAGATAGGCGATCAGGAAGCCGCCGAGCACCTCCAGCCGGTGTTCGATCTGCGCCTTGCGGTAATTGCTGCGCCGGATCAGCACGTCGCGCAGATGGTCGAGCCATTCGCGCAGGCACTCCGCGAGCCCCACCACCTTGGGCACCTTGCCCTTGATCAGAACGTTGAGGTTCAGCGGAATCTTGTTTTCGAGCTCGGTCAGACGGAACAGCGATTCCATCATCAGCGCCGGATCGACGTTCTTCGACTTCGGCTCGATCACGATGCGGACGTCTTCGGCCGACTCGTCCCTGATGTCGCCGACCAGCGGCAGCTTCTTCTGGTCGAGCAGCTCGGCGACCTTCTCGATCAGGCGCGACTTCTGCACCAGAAAGGGAATCTCGGTGACGACGACGACCCAGGAGCCCCGCGCGCCCTCCTCCTGCTCCCACCTGGCGCGAACGCGGAACGAGCCGCGGCCGGTGGTGTAAGCTTCAGCGATGGCCTGCTTGGAATCGACGCAGATGCCGCCGGTCGGGAAGTCCGGGCCCTTCACCCACTTCATCAACGCCTTGGATTTGGCGTCGGGCTTCTCGATCAGATGCAGCGCGGCGTCGCAAAGCTCGGCGGCGTTGTGCGGCGGGATCGAGGTCGCCATGCCGACCGCGATGCCTTGCGCGCCGTTGGCGAGCAGGTTCGGGAAGCCGCCGGGCAGCACGACCGGCTCCTTCGACTGGCCGTCGTAATTGGCGCGGAACTCGACGCCGTCCTCGTCGATGCCCTCGAGCAGAAGCCGCGCGACGTCGGTCATGCGCGCTTCGGTGTAGCGGTAGGCGGCGGGGTTATCGCCGTCGATATTGCCGAAATTGCCCTGGCCGTCGACCAGCGGATAGCGCGAGGAGAAATCCTGCGCGAGGCGCACCATGGCGTCGTAGATCGCCTGGTCGCCGTGCGGATGGAACGAGCCCATCACGTCGCCGACGATTTTGGCGGATTTCTTGAAGGCCGTGCCGGGATCGAGCCTGAGCAGGCGCATGCCGTAGAGGATGCGCCGGTGGACCGGCTTCAGGCCGTCGCGCGCGTCGGGCAGCGCACGATGCATGATGGTGGAGAGCGCATAGGCGAGATAGCGCTCTTCCAGCGCTTCACGCAGCGGCACTTCGTGGATTTCGGCCGGCTCTTGCGGCGGAATCAATCGTTTTCCCATGCCGCCCGGTTAAACCGTGGAAGCGAATCGGGCAAGGATGGATTGGTTCCCTGTGGGCGGCCTACTGGCCTGCCCAGCCGGCTGTCACGGTCTCGGTTTTGGCCTGAGCCGGCGCCGGCCCATTGGTCAGACAACGCCGGGCGGCTTCGATTTCAGCCTCCGTCGCCCCCTTTGACCGCGCCCATGTCTCTGCGGCCGCAGCGGAATATTTGGCCACATAGTACCGGACGACGGTGCACGACGCCCGGCGAAACACGCCGGGTTGCGGCTCGCCGGCCATTGCATCAGGCGCAAACGCGAGCAGCGCCGCGGACAAGGCGAATCCCCTGATCAACATTTAGGCTGTCCCCGTTGTGGAACCTCAGGGCGAACTCGAAGGCCCCAATTTCGTTCCGGGGGAACTCCATTTTGAGGAACAAGGCAGAGTCCCGCTGCGCTCATGGCGCCGGGATCGCCGCCCTCGCCTGCTGCCGTATCAGGGCATTGATGAAGCCCGCGCGCGCGTCGGAATGGCCCTGCCCGCGCGGCTCCAGCACATGGCGCAGCAGGAACAGGCCGGTGAGCCGAAAGCCGTCCTGGAGATCCTGCTCGGTGAGGTCGCTTGCGGTTTCGCCCTGGCGCAGAAACGGCGGCAGGCGCAACAGGCGGTCACGCCACGGCTCGCCCGCGCCGCGCGACACCGCGCCGCCGGATTTCGGCGAAACATAGATCAGGTCGCACTTGATTGCTCTCATTATCAATGTCCACACACTCGGCAGAATGTTGTCTGCAGAATTACCTTACGGCACGCGCTCTCGATGAACGCTATCTGCAGCCGGACAATGATT
>NZ_JALBGZ010001289.1:0-927 GCF_023006515.1 Bradyrhizobium sp. PRIMUS42 | reverse complement strand
AGGCCGACGGAGGTCAGCCATTTCTGGGCGCGCGGCAGCGCTTCGGCGCGCGGCGTGCCCTTGATCTCGAGCCCGATCGCGACGTTGTCGAGCGCGGTCTTCCACGGGAACAAGGCGTCGGCCTGGAACAGATAGCCGGCATCCCGGTTCAGCCCCGCCAGCGGCCGGTCGAATATCTTGACGTTGCCGGCGGCAGGCTTCAGCAGCCCGGCCGCAACGTTGAGCAGCGTGGATTTCCCGCAGCCCGTGGGGCCGACAATGGCCACGAACTCACCCTGCGCCACCGCGAGATGAGCTTTCTCCACCGCCGTATAGACCCGACCGTCCCCCAGCCGGAACGCGACCTTGGCATCTTCCAGCGCCACTGCCGTGGGCGTCGACATATGCTTCCTCCGAATTTCGCTTGATGCCTTAGCCGCTCGCGCGGCCAAGTTCAATCAAGCCGCCAAGCGTGCTACGCATGGGTAAGGAAAAATTGAGCCCCATCCAATGCCCTCGAAGCTGGCGATCAGCTACCACCGCGTCACCAAGAGCTTCGGCTCGCTTAGGGCCGTCGACGATGTGTCGCTCGACATCGCCGAGGGCGAATTTCTGGCCGTCGTCGGCGGCTCGGGCTCCGGCAAGACGACGCTGCTGCGGCTCGCCAACCGGCTGATCGAGGCCGATAGCGGCACGATCACCGTCGAGGGCGAGAACGTGCGAGACGTTGATCCGGTCGCGCTGCGGCGCCGGATCGGCTACGTGTTCCAGGCCGGTGGGCTGTTTCCCCATTTGAGCGTCGCCGACAATATCGGGATCACACCAACCCTGCTGGGCGCGCCGGCAGCGGATATCGCGACACGCGTCGACGAGCTCCTGGAGCTCGTGCAGCTCGATCGTGATGCGCACCGCGACCGCCTGCCGGAGGCGCTCTCGGGCGGCCAGCGT
>NZ_JALBGZ010001288.1:0-932 GCF_023006515.1 Bradyrhizobium sp. PRIMUS42 | reverse complement strand
GAGCTCTCCGGCGGCTGGAAGCAGCGACTGGCGCTCGGAGCCTGCACGCTGCCCAATCCGCAACTCCTGCTGCTCGACGAGCCCACCGCCGGCGTCGATCCCAAGGCGCGGCGCGACTTCTGGAATGAGATCCACGCGCTCGCCGCCGAGGGCCTCACCGTGCTGGTCTCGACTCATTACATGGACGAAGCCGAGCGCTGCCACGAGATCGCCTACATCGCGTACGGCCATCTGCTGACGCACGGCACGGTGGAGGAGGTGATCGCCAAATCTGCGCTCACGACCTACACTGTGACGGGCGAGGATCTGAACGAGCTCGCGGCCGAGCTTACCGGCAAGTCCGGGATCGACATGGTGGCGCCGTTCGGCACCTCGCTGCACGTGTCCGGCCGCGACGCCACGGCGCTCGAAGCCAGCATCGCGCCTTGGCGCGAAAAGAGCGGTCTGCATTGGCAGAAGTCGTCGCCATCGCTGGAAGACGTGTTCATCGAGCTGATGGGTCGCTCCAGGGACAATTTCCAATGAGTGCTGTGGATCATCCCGCACCACGCCACGAAATCCGGGAACGCTTCGGCTTCCTGCGGCGCTCTTATGCGATGCTGGTCAAGGAGTTCATCCAGCTCAAGCGAGATCGCGTGTCCTTCGCGATGATCGTGATGCTGCCGGTGATGCAGCTCATGCTGTTCGGCTATGCCATCAACACCACGCCGCACCATCTGCCGAGCGCCGTGTTGCTCCAGGAGGACTCTGATCTTGCCCGTTCGGTCCTGAAAGCTCTCGAGAATACGGCCTATTTCCGCTTCCTCTATGAGGTGCACGACGTCGACGATTTCGACAACCTGCTGAAATCCGGCAAGGTGCTATTCGGCGTCGAGATCCCGCGCGGCTTCGAGCGCGCGGTGCGGCGCGGCGACAGGCCGGCGCTGCTGGTG
>NZ_JALBGZ010001287.1:0-935 GCF_023006515.1 Bradyrhizobium sp. PRIMUS42 | reverse complement strand
CAACGGCGAGCTGCCGATCGGCACCGGCGACGGCGTCGCCTTCACGGCCACCACTGACGACAAGAAGAAGGCGCTCGACGGCCGCTGCGACGTCGTCGTCTCCGGTGTGACGCCGCCGGCGCGGTTCTGGACGCTGACGCTCTACGACCGCAAGGGCCACCTCGTCGCCAATTCGCTCCAGCGCTACGGCTTCACCAGCCAGGAGATCGTGCGGCAGTCCGACGGCTCGTTCGAGATCCGTATCGCCTCGCGCTCGCGCGCCGGCAACTGGCTGCCGACCGGCGGCATCGAGCGCTACGCACTTATGCTGCGGCTCTACGACACCCCGGTTGGCGTTGCGACGCGCACCCAGCGCGATGCGCCAATGCCCACCATCACGACGGCGGGCTGCTCATGATCCGGCTGCTGTTCACCATCGTCGCCGGCATCGTTCTGGGCCTCGTGGTCCATCTCGTCAGCGTGCTGGCACTGCCGCGGATCGCGACGCAGGATGCCTATTCGCGGCTGACGCCGATGACGAAGCTCAATGGCGTCAGCCAGCTTCCCCTCGCCGATCCGCAGACGTCACCGATGCCGTTCATGGACCCGGCCTTTGCGCTGGCGATCTGCCGCTACGACCTCACAAGCGGGCCGATCAAGCTCACGGTGCCGGTGAGCCAGGCCTACACCTCGGTGTCGTTCTACACCCGCAACGAGATCGCCTATTACGCCATCAACGACCGCTCCGCGGGCCGCAAGGTGATCGAGCTCGACCTGATGACGGAAGCGCAGCACAACGAGCTGCCCGAGGACGAGGAGGTCACCGCGGCCGACCGCCTGATCATCGATTCCCCCTCTGCCACCGGCCTGATCGTGATGAAGGCGCTCGCCCCCGAGCCCGGCCTGATGCCGCAGGCGCAGGCAACGCTTGCGGCCGCGAGCTGCGGCCCGCAGAC
>NZ_JALBGZ010001286.1:0-935 GCF_023006515.1 Bradyrhizobium sp. PRIMUS42 | reverse complement strand
CGTATCGGTGAGCGTGCAGCCGGTGGCGACGACGTCGATGCGGCCGGTCGCCGCCAGCGCCGCACACGCGGCCAGCAGGCCCTGCGCATCTGCGATCGTGAGGCCTGAGAGCAACTCGAGCTCGAACTGGTTGGGCGTCGTGAGGTTTGCTGCCGGCAGCAGCCGGTGCCGGACTACGTCCAAAATGCCGTCGGCGACATAGACGCGGCCGTCATCGCCGATCACGGGATCGCAGAGATAGACGAGCTTCGCATTCCGCGTCAGAGCCCGCTCGACGAAATCGGCAATCACGGCGGCATTGCCCGGCGAGCCGAGATAGCCGGTCAGGAGCACGGCCGCCTCGTCGACGAGGCCGCGCTCTTCCACGCCCTTCAGGAGATCGGCGACGAGCTCGGTCTCCAGCACCCGCCCGCGCAGGCTCGGATAGCGCGGATGGTTGGACAGCAGCGTCGTCGGTACAGCCGCAACGTTCACGCCCTCCGCCTGCATGGCATAGGCGGCCGCGCTGTTGCCGACATGGCCGTGGACCACCTGGCTTTGAATGGAGATGACGAGCATGAAAGAGGTCCGTAGGGTCTATTGTCGAACGACGCAAGCACGGCAATCGTAGCCCGGATGGCATCCGGCGAAATCTGAAAAATTATCGGCCCCGCAAAAGATGACGTCAGTAATGCCTCAGCGCCTTGCGAGCCTCGCAAGATAGGCGCAGAACATATCGGCCATGGCATCGGCATAGGCCGCGATCTCCGCCTCGCTCCGCGTCTCTTCAGAAAAATTCTTGCCGACCTCGCTCAACGTCGCCTTGATGAGCTCGCCGGCGAGCGCGCGTGTCGCGTCAGAGGCTTTCGGCAGCGCTTCCCGCATGAACGCCGCGATGATCCCCTCACCGGCCGCACGCGCGTCGTGCGCCTCGGGCGCGTCGCGATAGAGCGGTG
>NZ_JALBGZ010001285.1:0-936 GCF_023006515.1 Bradyrhizobium sp. PRIMUS42 | reverse complement strand
CACGCTGCATGACGTCATGGATCTTGCCGCGACCTATTTCGCGGAGACGCTGGCCTCGCGCGTCGGCGCGAAAGCGCGCGGCTATCTCGCCGACCGCGCCATCTCGCCGGCGACGCAGTTGCAGTTCCGCCTCGGCTATGCCTCGCCCGATCGCTTCGCGCTGAAGGAGCATCTCGGCAAGCTCGGAATCTCCGTCGAGGACATGGTCGAGACCGGGCTTTTGGTGGCCGGCGACGACATTCCCGTTCCCTACGACCGCTTCCGCGACCGCGTGATGTTTCCGATCACGGACCTGCGTGGCCGCGTCATCGCCTTCGGCGGGCGCGCGCTGGAGAAGGACGTTCCGGCCAAGTACCTGAACTCGCCGGAGACGCCGCTCTTCCACAAGGGCGACAATCTCTACAACCACCAGACCGCGCGCAAAGCCACCCATGACGGCAGCGTGCTGGTCGTGGTCGAGGGCTATGTCGACGTCATCGCGATGGTGACCGCGGGCTTTGCGGGCGCCGTCGCGCCGCTCGGCACCGCGCTCACCGAGAGCCAGCTCGCGCTGCTCTGGAAGATGGCGGACGAGCCGATCCTCTGCTTCGACGGCGACCGCGCGGGGCAAAAGGCAGCGTATCGCGCTGCCGATCTCGCGCTGCCCTTCCTCGCACCCGGCAAGAGTCTTCGTTTCGCGCTGCTGCCGGAGGGGCAGGACCCCGACGATCTCGCCCGCTCCGGGGGCCGCGGCGCGATCGAGGAGGTGATCGGAGCTGCCCGTCCGCTCGCCGACATGATCTGGTCGCGTGAGCTCGAAGGCGGCAATTTCGCCACCCCCGAACGCCGCGCCGCGCTGGAAGCGCGCATCAAGGAGCTGACGGGCGGCATCCGCGACGAGGTGGTGCGGCGCTATTATCGCGACGAATTCGTCGAGCGGCTGCAGCGCGCCTTTGC
>NZ_JALBGZ010001284.1:0-942 GCF_023006515.1 Bradyrhizobium sp. PRIMUS42 | reverse complement strand
CGATGGGCTCGCCGGTCTCACCTTGCGCGCGGTGGCACGCGAGGCGGGCGTCTCGCACGCCGCGCCGACCCATCATTTCGGTGACCTCACCGGGCTCCTCAGCGAACTCGCGGCCGTCGGTTTCCGTCAGTTCAACGCCGCGATGTCCTCGTCCTCGGACGCCGCCACCACGCCGCTCGAATGCGCACTGGCGCGGCCGAAAGCCTATGTCGCCTATGCGCAGGCTCATCCCGGCATGTACGGCATCATGTTCCGCACCGAGCGGCTCGATTATTCGAGACCCTCGCTGCACGAGGCGGCTGAAGCCTCCTTCGCCGGGCTTGCCAACGCCGTCGGCATGATGCGGCAGGAGCAGATCAGCGGCGACGCGCTAACGCTGAACCAGGGCGCCGCGATCGCGCGCGCCTGGTCGATGGTGCACGGCTTCACCACGCTGCTGCTGGACGGACGGCTCAAGGACATCCTCGGGCGTCTGCCCGAGGGAACGACGGCCGAACGGTTGCTCGAGGCGATGCTGACCGCGCCCATCAGCGGAAAAGTGCCGGGGCCCTGATCATCTAGACAACGCAACCCTTGCCGTGATCAGGCGTTGACGCGCCATGGCAAAAACATCGCGCGCTCCCTGGAAACGCTCGAATCCTCGCAAACGGGCCGGCAAGGCCTCCAAGCATCTCAGTCCCGCGCAGAAATCGGCGGCGAAAGCGCGCGCCCGCCGCGCCGGCCGCCGCTATCCCAATCTCGTGGACAACATGCGCGTGGCAACGAAGAAGAAGTCCTCCAAGAAGACTTCCAAGTCAAAATCGTCGAAAGCAAAGTCGGCGAAGAAATCTGCGAAGAAGGCCCGCAAGCGCACCGCAAAGAAGACGGCAAAGTCATCACGCAAGCGCGGCGCATCCGCGCGCGAAAGGGACCCGCGCGGCGGCCTGACCGCGGCGGGCCGCA
>NZ_JALBGZ010001283.1:0-943 GCF_023006515.1 Bradyrhizobium sp. PRIMUS42 | reverse complement strand
AAGCTTACCGGCAGGCTCCGGCAAAAGCTAAAGAGAAAATGGACCAGGTGATGAAAGCGAACGAGGCGAACCATCCAGCGGAAAACTGAATTGAAATCGTCTCGTCTTTCAATGACGATCGGATCGGTCAGCCCCCATTCGAGTGCAGCCCGATAGACGGAATAGTCTTCTGGCGACTTCGCGCGCCGCAAAATCCTGGTCTGTAGCTCCTGCGCATCGACGCCATGACCGGGACCGCGCAGCGCATCATGACCGGCGATCTCAGCGGGCGTCTTCCGGTGGGGCGGAGCGGTGACGAGCTCGACCGCCTCGCCGAAAATCTCAATGCCATGCTGGAGCGGATCGAGGCGCTGATGGCTGGCTTGAAGGAGGTCTCCGACAACATCGCCCACGATCTCAAGACGCCTCTGACGCGCCTGCGCAACCGCGCCGAGGAGGCGCTGGCAAAATCGGGCTGCGAAGCCGATTACCGCGCGGCGCTGGAACGGACCATCGAGGAATCCGACGGTCTGATCCGCACCTTCAACGCGCTGCTGATGATCGCGCGCGCCGAGTCCGGACAGGCGCGCGGCAACATGGATGATTTCGACGCGGCCGAGGTCGCGGGTGGCATCCACGAGCTCTATGAGCCGCTCGCCGAGGACGACGGCATGACGTTGAAGGTCAAGGCCGAGCCGACACCGGTTCACGCCAATCGCGAATTGGTCAGCCAGGCGCTCGCCAATCTGGTCGAGAATGCGATCAAATACGGCAAGCCGGCGGCGCAGACCGGCGGAACTGTGGTCAGCATGGACACAAGGCCGATCACGATCGAGGCAAGGCGCGACGGCGACCAGGTGCTACTCAGCGTCACCGATCGCGGCCCCGGCATCCCCGAGGCCGACCGCAAGCATGCCGTCGAGCGATTCGTGCGGCTGGAAGCCAGTCGCACGCTGCCGGGCTC
>NZ_JALBGZ010001282.1:0-950 GCF_023006515.1 Bradyrhizobium sp. PRIMUS42 | reverse complement strand
CGCAACGTGACCTGACGCCGCTTGCAATCGGTGCGGGCGTGGTGGCCGGTGCCGTGATCGGCGCCACCATCGCCGACCTTCACAACCAGCGCCGCGAGACCATCGAGGGCGGGCGGACCGTGTATACCGAGCCGGACCGCATCATCATCCGCGATCCGGGCGGGCAGGCCTACGTCCGCGGCAACGATCTCTATCGCTTCCGTTATGGCGCTCGCGACATCCGCACCGACACCGTCGGCGGCGAAACCCGTACCGTCGTGGTGCGTCCCGATGGCAGCGAGATCATCACCGTGGTCGGCGCCGATGGTCGGATGATGCGGCGTATCCGCCGGGATCCCCGCGGGCGCGAGATCATCATCATCGACAACACCTACCGCGATCCGCGCGCGGTCGGCGGGTTCTATGTCGACGTGCCGCCGCCGGTCGTGAACATTCCCTATGATCGCTACATCGTCGACGCCCAGGAAGCATCGCCGGACGTGATCTACCAGACGATGGTTGCACCGCCGGTGCAGCGGATCGATCGGCGCTACTCGCTCGACGAGATCCGCTACAGCCCGAATGTTCGCATGCAGATGCCGAGCATCGACGTCAACACGATCATCTTCGAGACGGGATCGTGGACCATCCCGCCGGACCAGGCGGCCCGGCTGCAGGTGATCGCCGACGGCCTCAACCAGGCGATCCAGCGCAATCCGCGCGAGGTGTTCCTGATCGAGGGACACACCGACGCGGTCGGCAACGAGGTCGACAATCTGTCGCTGTCGGACCGTCGTGCGCAATCCGCGGCCGAACTGCTGACGCAGCAGTTCGGTGTGCCCGCCGAAAACCTGACGTCGCAGGGCTACGGCGAGCAGTACCTGAAGGAGCAGACGCAGGGGCCGAGCGCGATCAACCGTCGCGTGACCATCCGCAACATCACGCCGCTGCTCAACGGCGGCCAGGCCTCG
>NZ_JALBGZ010001281.1:0-954 GCF_023006515.1 Bradyrhizobium sp. PRIMUS42 | reverse complement strand
CCATCACCGCGGCGCGCCTAGTGACGAATCCGATCTCGGCCCAATAGGTCCTTAGCAATGAGCCGATCGCCACCAGCAGAGAACGCAGCCGGTAGAACCAGCTCCGCAATTCGGCCTTCGGCAGCTTGAGTGCCGATGCTGCCTCGACCGCCGCCGACTGCAACCAGTAGATGCCGACCGGCTTCTTGTAGCGGACGTCCTCTTGAAAGCGGATGTCGACGTAGTCGCCGCTTTCGACCATCTGCTTGGTGGCCTGGGCGAACCGCGCCTCGTCGCGATCGATCGGCGGGATGGTGAAGAAGCCCGGCAGGAACAGCAGCAGCGCGCAGAGCACGAGGAAGCCGACCGCGCGCGCATGGCTTGCCGTGACGACATCGAGCATGCGTACGAGCCCGCTGCCTGGATTTGCAGGCGATTTCGACTCGCGGGGAGCTCCAAAACGAGGGCTTGGGTAGGTCTCGGCCATTGGTTCCGCTTACGCTGAAACCGCCATCGCCACAACCGCTTAAGCCGGGCTCATTGAATTCGAATGACGACTGTGTCCGCGGCGCCCGTGGCATCGATCACCGTGAGCCGCGCAAAGCCGGGACCTGGCGGATCGATCAGGCGCTGGCGGCGGCCGTTGATCTCGCCGAGCGCGGTGCCGTTAACCATGACGGTCATGGGCAGAACGCCGCCGGCGACCTTGACCGGCATCGCTGCGCTCTCCTGCCCTCCGGAGCGATCGACATCGATCCGCGAGCCGTTCAGCGGAAACTGAATGTGCAGCGCCTGCTCGCGGCCGGTCCGCACAAGTTCCCCTACGGGGCGGAACCGCTTCAGCGGCAACGGCAGCTTGGCATTGCTGGCAACCAGGGTTCCCCTCGGCGGCTTCGGTAAGGGGGCCAGCGTCTTGCCGGTGCGGGCGAAGGCGTCGAACAGGATCGGCGCGGCGGCGACGCGCCCGATCAGGCC
>NZ_JALBGZ010001280.1:0-954 GCF_023006515.1 Bradyrhizobium sp. PRIMUS42 | reverse complement strand
GGCCTTGCGACGGAATGCCGTCGTCGTCTGCGCCGGATTGGCCGCACCATCACGGCGCGAGACGACGCCGCCGGGACAGGTTTCGGCGACCGCCGGCACGAGGCGCCGCAGTTCAGTCGCGTCGATCAGCTCTTCATGGGTGAAGCCGAGCGCATTGAGTTCGGCCACGCGCGTACGGCAGACGGCGAGCTCCTCTTCGTTCTCGGCGACCAGCACCTGGCCGTGGCTCTCGAAGCTGCAATCGTCGTCGAGAAGATCCGAGATCTTTTCCCAGATCTCCATCGAACGGATCGAGAGCGGGATCTCGGGGATGTGCCGCGCGAGTTGGCGCACGCCGCCGGCATTGACGCCCGAAGCGTGGCGGCCGGCATAGTCCTTCTCGATCAGCACCGGCTTCAGGCCGGCAAGGCATAGATGCAGCGCAGTCGAGCATCCGTGGATGCCGCCGCCGACGACGATCGCATCCACGTTTTGGGTCATCCGCGCACCACCGCCTTGATGTCGGCTTCGGTCTTCGGGACGGCGGCGAGCTCGGCGAGCGTGATCGGCTTCACCGGCGCGCGCAGACGGTAATAACCGATCTCCTGCGCCGTCTTCCCGCGCGCCTGCGCCATCAGCTCGGTGACGGTGAGGCCGCAGAGCCGGCCCTGGCACGGCCCCATGCCGGTGCGGCGATAGGCCTTGAGCTGGTTCGGTCCAGTCGCGCCGATCGCGACCGCGTCGAGAATGTCTTTCGCGGTGACCTCCTCGCAGCGACAGACGATGGTGTCGCCCGAGGGAATGCGAAATTGCGGTGAAGGGCGAAACAACGTGTCGAGGAAGACGCGACCACGTTCAGCCTTGGCGAGATCGGAGCGAAGCGTTGCCATCGGTGCGAGCTTCGCCGCAGCCGCCGGCGCCAATACTTCCACAGCCGCGCGTGCCGCGATGCGGCCACGCACCACGGCGGCGTTC
>NZ_JALBGZ010000127.1:0-11559 GCF_023006515.1 Bradyrhizobium sp. PRIMUS42 | reverse complement strand
GTGCTGGGGCCGGCAATTGCGGCGATCAGCCTTGGTCTGGTCGGTCCGCTCGCGATCGGCGAGCGGCTCGGCCGCAACGCGCGCTTTGCCTCGCTTGGCAACGGCGTCGCAGCGGCGGTGATGGGCACCGCGGGCTATCTCTTGTCGAGCCGCTCGGTGTTCCTGGTCACCTTCCTGCTCGCAATTCCGACCCTGATCGCACTCTCGCGCATCCGCGAGCAGGAGGTCGATATCAGGCGTTGTCACGGCGAGATGCCGCCTGAAGCCGCCGACCGTGCTGACACCAACATCTGGCACCTGATCCGGCAGCGTCCGCTCATCGTCTTCGCCCTCAGCGTGCTGCTGTTGCAGCTCGCGAACGCCGCCATGATGCCGCTGATGGCAAGCGCTGTAACGGCGCGGTCCAGCCAATGGGCAACGGTGCTCGTCGCATTTTGCATCGTCGTTCCGCAAGCGATCGTGGCGCTGCTGTCGCCGACGGTCGGCCGCAAGGCGCAGCTCTGGGGCCGGCGGCCGTTGCTTCTGATTGGATTCGGCGCGCTGATGATTCGCGGTCTGCTGTTTGCGACCGTGCGCGACCCGTACCTGCTGGTGGCAGTGCAGGTGTTCGATGGCATCACCGCGGCGGTGTTCGCGGTGATGATTCCGCTGATCGTGGCCGACGTCGCTTTCGGCAGCGGCCATTTCAACCTGGCGCAGGGCATCGTCGGCACCGCCACAGGCATCGGCGCGTCACTGAGCACGGTGCTCGGAGGTTATGTCAGCGACAAGTTCGGCAATGCGACCGCCTTTATCGGGCTGTCCGGCGTGGCTGCAATGGGGCTTTTGCTGATTCTCTTCGTGATGCCGGAGACGCGGCGCACGGCATGATCGCGGGCGAAAGAAAATGGCCGGCCGAAACGAGTTCGGCCGGCCAAGTGGGTAGGGAGGAGGAAGATCAGGCGTCGAGATGCTGCAGGCGCTGACGGTTGCGCAGCACGATCTGGCGGGCGCCGGAGAAACCGAGAATGCCCTGGGCGTGAAGCTGCGACAGTGCGCGCGACACGGTTTCGAGCGTGAGACCGAGATAGTCGCCGATGTCGCGGCGGCACATCGGCAGCGCCATCATGCCGGCAACGGCGAGGCGGCGGTCCATTTCGAGCAGGAAGGTGGCAACGCGCTCCATCGCGGTCTTGCGGCCCAGCAGCAGCATGTGGTCCTCGGCATGGCGCAGCTCGCCAGCGGTCATTGCCCAGAGCTTGCGGGCGACGTGCACATCGGTGCCTGCGGCCTTCTCGAGGCTCGCACGCTTCACGAGGCGGACGGTGGTGTCGATGATGGCTTCGGCAGCAAGGCGGTGGGCGGGACCGGATTCGAGGCCGAACACGTCGCCGGGAAGATGGAAGGCGCCGATCTGGCGGCGGCCGTCCGACAGGAGCTTGTAGCTGCTCACCGCGCCGGACACGACCTGGTAGACATATTCGGCCGGCTCATCCTCGCCATAGATCTCCTCGTCCTTGCGGTAGGAGAATTCCGTGGCGACGAGGCCGACATGGCCGGTGATGGCGCCGAACTGGTCGGTGACGGGATGGGCGGGGGCGATCTTGCCAACAATCTGTGTGTTGATCGCTTGAGTGTTGAGGGTCTGGGTGAGCATCTGCGCCATCTCCGTTGTGATGGAGCATTGCTACGCGGGATCGCGCAATCCGGAAATTTCGAGCGATATCTTAAGGACGATTACCTACGTAGAATCCCGTAGGTCAGGTGCGGGGACGGTCCTGGATGGCATGGCGGATGCACTTGACCAGGTTTTCGTCGAGAAGCGGCTTCAAAACCACTTCTTTGATGCCCGCCATCGCTGCCCGGGCCGAGATGTTCTCGTCGGGATAGCCCGTGATCAGGATCACAGGCGTCTCGCGGTCGGATTCGCGCAAGTGGCCGGCGAGCTCGATGCCGTTGATGCCTGGCATCTTGTAGTCGATGACGTAGCAGTCCGGTCCGGGCGCGCCGCTGACATTGAGCAGCGCCGTGCCGCTCCTGAAGGTTCGCACGACGAAGCCGTCGGTCTCCAGCAGGAACCGCAGGGATCCCAGGACGGCGGCGTCATCATCGACCACATAGACAGTGCAGAGCGCTGAGGACGACGGCCGCTCATGATGTGAACCGACCTCGATCATGCTGCTTAGGCTAGCACAGCGCCGGGACGCGGGATTGACCTGCCTCAATCGTTGAGCATGCCGGCACGCATCGCCAACCGGACCAGTTCCGAGAGGCTGCCAGCCTGCATCTTGGTCATGACATTGGCCCGGTAGACCTCGATGGTGCGCGGGCTGATATCGTATTCGCGGGCGATCAGCTTGTTGGACAGGCCCGCGATCAGCCCTTCCATGACCTGGCGCTCCCTGGGACTCAAGGACGCGACGCGGGCGGCGATGTCCTGCGAGACGGCCTCGCTCTTGGCGGCTGGCTCGGCCTCGCGGATCGCCGATTCGATCATGGTGGTGAGACGGTCGTCGTCAAACGGCTTTTCCAGGAAATCGACCGCCCCGAGCTTCATCGCCTCGACCGCAAGCGGCACGTCGCCGTGACCGGTCATGATCAAAATCGGGAACGCGCTTTGCTGCGCCTTCATCCGCTTCAGCAGCTCGATCCCGTCGAGGCCGGGCATACGCACGTCGGAGACGACGCAGCCGAAGCCGAGGCCGGGCAAGGCATCGAGAAAGGCTAGTGCGTCGTCGAACAGCGTGACGCCGAAGCCGGCGGAATCCAACAGGAAATTCAGCGAATCGCGCATCGCGGCGTCGTCGTCGATGACGTAGACATGTCCCTTGGTCGTCATGAATCAGCTTTCGTCGGTTGCCGGCAAGGTGAAGCGGAATGTCGCTCCGCCCGCCGCGTTGCTCTCGGCCCACATGCGGCCGCCGTGAGCCTCGATGATCGAGCGGCTGATGGAGAGCCCTACGCCCATGCCGGTGTCTTTGGTGGTGAAGAAGGTCTGGAACAGGTTTGGAATGACGTCGTCCCGGAAGCCCGAACCGGTGTCGGAGACCTCCACCTCGATCATGTCGTCAGCGACACGGGCGTTGGCGACCACGAGCTCGCGCCGCGATGACTGCGCCATTGCTTCGAGCGCGTTGCGAAACAGATTGACCAGCACCTGCTGGATCTGCACGCGGTCGGCAAGGACGAGATCGGCGTCAGGGTCGAGGCTGAAGCGGAGCTGCACGTTCTGCTCGCGCGCGCCGGCGAGCCCGAGCGCGCCGGCCTCCTCGATCAGCTTGGACAGGCTCTCGACCCGCTTCTCCGATTCGCCGCGGGAGACGAAGTCGCGCAGGCGCCGGATGATCTGGCCGGCGCGCAAGGCCTGCTCTGCCGCGCGATCCAACGCGCTTTCAACCTTCGGCATGTTGGGATCGCTGCTGCCGGCGAGGAGGCGCCGCGATCCCTTCATGTAATTGCTGATCGCGGCCAGCGGCTGGTTGAGCTCGTGGGCGAGCGCGGAGGCCATTTCGCCCATCGCGGTCAGCCGCGAGACGTGGACCAGCTCGGATTGCAATTCCTGGAGCCGGGCCTGGGTCTGCTGGTGCTCGGTCAGGTCGCGGACGAAGCCGGTGAAATAGGGCTCGCCGCCGGACTCCATCTCGCCGATCGACAGGTGCATCGGAAAAGTCGTGCCGTCGCGGCGTTTGCCGGTCACGATGCGGCCGATGCCGATGATGTGCGGATCGTTCGTGGAGCGGTAGCGGGCGATGTAACCGTCGTGGCGGGTGCGATCGGGCTCCGGCATCAGGATGCTGACGTTCTGGCCGATCGCCTCGTGCTCGGGCCAGCCGAACAGGCGCTCAGCAGCCGTGCTGAAGAGCTGCATGATGCCGTGGCCGTCGATGACGATCATGGCGTCGGGAATGGTGTGGAGGATGGAGCGGAGGTGACTCTCGCGCGTGCGCAGCGCCTCCTCGACCTGCTTTTCCTCGTCGATGTCCAGAAAGATGCCGCTGAGATGACGCGCGGCGCCGGCTTCGTCTCTAATGAGTCCAGCCCGGGCGCGGATCCATTGCCCGCTGCCGGAGGCATTCGCGACCTTGAACGACACGTCGAAGCTGCCGCCCCGCTCGGACACGCGCTTGATCGCGCTCTCGACTCGTTCTCGGTCCGCCTTTTGAAGCCGCGACAGAAAGAGGTCGTAGCTCGGCGGCTGATCCAGTTCGACGCCGAGCAGAGCCCTGGCGGTGTCGGACCAGTCCAATTCCCGTGTGGCGAGGTCGAGATCCCAGGTGCCGACGCCAAACCCTTCGATCCGAACGAGAAAACGTTCGCCCCGACCATCGTCCTGCGAGTGCGTTACGCGGGTCGGCGACAAAAGATGCTCCTCATCCTGATGCGGCGGCTCCGGACGCGATTACCGCTCTCCCAATGTCGCCTAAGGGCGGGCCGGAGGCAAGTTCTGTCCGCTCGCCGATTGACGGCAAGTCGGGCGCCGCGCCCTCCTTGATCTATCTCATCCCGATGTGCGGAGGCAGGCGTAAATTTCACCGAAGTCTTTGCACTGGAGAATTTCCGATGACATACGCGACGGTGATGGTCAGCCTGGCGCTCGACCAGTCCAACGAGGCACGTCTCCAGGTCGCGGGCGAGCTCGCCGAGCGCTTCGAGGCGGCCATCGTTGGGGTCGCCGCGGCCCAGTTCGCGCCGCCGCTCTATTTCACTGACGGGGCCGAGGCGCAAGCGCTGATCGACGAGGGCGAAGCTTCGGTCAAGCGGCGGCTGGCCGGCCTCGAGGCGCAATTCCGCGCCGCCATCAGGAATCGTGGCGGACATGCGGAGTGGCGCAGCGCCATGGACTTTCCGGCGCGATTCGTCCTGGCCCAGGCGCGCTGCGCCGACATCGTGGTCAGCGGCGGGCAGAGCCCGGCCTTCTCCGACGCGTTCGCGCTCGCAAGCCCCAAGGATCTGGTGATGCAGGCCGGCCGCCCGCTTCTCGTTGTCCCCGACCGGGCCAACTGGCTCGATCTGCGCAGCGTGCTGGTGGCGTGGAAGGACACGCCGGAGGCGCGGCGGGCGGTGTCCGATGCGCTGCCGATGCTGCGCAAGGCGAGGGACGTCACCATCGCCACAATTCCGGAGCGCGATGACGACCGCTCGGTCGTGATGGCCGGCATCACCGACGTTGCCGCCTGGCTCGCCCGCCACGGCGTAACCGCGACGGCGCGTATCTGCGAAGGCGCCCGGAACGAAACCGCCGCCGCGCAACTGGAGAAATTCGCGGGCGACGTTGATGCCGGCCTGATCGTAGCGGGCGCTTATGGTCATTCGAGATTTCGTGAACTGATCCTGGGCGGCGTCACCCAGTATCTGGTCACGCAGACTGCACGCAGCGTGCTGCTGTCGCATTGACGGCTGGCCGGAAATCAATCGAGGAGGACGCGCAGTGTACAGATTTCTTGAGCAGACCGTCGAGGGCTACATGACGCGCAACGTCAAGGCGGTGCAGCGCGACTGCGACTTGCTCGGGCTCAGCGAGATGTTCGAGACCGACGATTTCAACTCCTATCCGGTCGAGGACGACGGGCAGGTGGTCGGCATCGTCACCAAATTCGACATCCTGAAGTGCTTCGCCTTCACGCCGAGCCAGATGCTGCCCCGCTATCACGACCTGATGAGCCGCAAGGTCGGCGACGTCATGACGCCAGAATTCATCTATGTCAGTCCCGACACCCGCCTGACGCGCGTGCTCCAGATCATGGTCGAGCACCGCATCAGGAGCATCATCGTGCTCGACGGCGCGCAGAAGCTGGTCGGAATCATCGCCCGCGAGGACGTCATCGCGGCACTCAAGGCGACGGCAAGGGACTGACTTGTTCCTTTCTCCTCATGTTATGAGTCGTAGGGTGGGCAAAGCGCAGCGTGCCCACCACTTCTCCCCGCGGTGTTGGATGGATGGTGGGCACGGCGCAAGCGCGCCTTTGCCCACCCTACGATTCTGCGCTCGCGGAGCCATGCCCTCACCCGAGCCAGTTTGTATCTCCCGATGGCGCTGTCCTCTCCCGCAAGGGAGACATTAGCTGACGGTTCTGCGGAAATACGGGGCAATCCCGAAAGAATGAGTCGATCCAGAACTTAATTGCCGCCCTTGATTTCAATCAATTCCCCGCGAGGGTGAATGTGGTTTCTGGCCCTGTGTTCTTTCAGAGAGAATCCGCATGAGCCAGCCCTCCATTTCCAAATCCATGACCATCGGTGAAAGCGGCTTGGCTGTCGTGTTCGCAGTCACCGCCTTCCTCTGCGTGATCGCTTCGGCCAAGGCGCTCGATGCGCCCTTCGCCTTCCATGCCGCGCTCAGCGCGGCGGCAAGCCTGGCTGCGGTGTTCTGCATCGTCAACCGCTACTTCGAGCGCCCGGCGGCGCTGCCGCCGGCGGAGATCAACGGCCGTCCCAACTACAACATGGGGCCGATCAAGTTCTCCTCCTTCATGGCGATGTTCTGGGGCATCGCCGGCTTCCTCGTCGGCCTCATCATCGCCTCGCAGCTCGCCTGGCCTGCGCTGAACTTCGATCTGCCCTGGATCAGCTTCGGCCGCCTGCGTCCGCTGCACACCTCCGCGGTGATCTTCGCCTTCGGCGGCAACGTGCTGATCGCGACCTCCTTCTACGTGGTGCAGAAGTCCTGCCGCGCGCGCCTCGCCGGTGACCTCGCGCCCTGGTTCGTCGTCGTGGGCTACAATTTCTTCATTCTGGTCGCCGGCACGGGCTATCTGCTCGGCGTCACCCAGTCGAAGGAATATGCCGAGCCGGAATGGTATGCCGATCTGTGGCTGACCATCGTCTGGGTCGTCTATCTGCTCGTCTTCCTTGCCACCGTCATCAAGCGCAAGGAGCCGCACATCTTCGTCGCGAACTGGTTCTATCTCGCCTTCATCGTGACGATCGCGGTGCTGCATCTCGGCAATAATCCGGCGCTTCCCGTCTCGGTGTTCGGCTCGAAGTCCTACGTCGCCTGGGGCGGCATCCAGGACGCCATGTTCCAGTGGTGGTACGGCCACAACGCGGTCGGCTTCTTCCTGACCGCCGGCTTCCTCGCCATCATGTACTACTTCATCCCCAAGCGCGCCGAGCGGCCGATCTATTCCTACCGGCTGTCGATCATCCACTTCTGGGCGCTGATCTTCCTCTACATCTGGGCAGGTCCCCATCATCTGCACTACACGGCGCTGCCGGACTGGACACAGACGCTCGGCATGACCTTCTCGATCATGCTGTGGATGCCCTCCTGGGGCGGCATGATCAACGGCCTGATGACGCTGTCGGGGGCCTGGGACAAGCTGCGCACCGACCCCGTGCTGCGCATGCTCGTGGTCTCCGTCGCCTTCTACGGCATGTCGACCTTCGAAGGGCCGATGATGTCGATCAAGGTGGTCAACTCGCTCAGCCACTATACCGACTGGACCATCGGCCACGTGCACTCCGGCGCGCTCGGCTGGGTCGGCTTCGTCTCCTTCGGCGCGCTCTACTGCCTGGTGCCGTGGGCGTGGAATCGCAAGGGGCTCTACAGCCTGAAGCTCGTCAACTGGCACTTCTGGGTCGCGACCCTCGGCATCGTCCTCTACATCTCGGCGATGTGGGTGTCCGGCATCCTCCAGGGCCTGATGTGGCGCGCCTACACCTCGCTCGGCTTCCTCGAATATTCCTTCATCGAGACCGTCGAGGCGATGCATCCCTTCTACGTCATCCGCGCCGCAGGCGGCGGGCTGTTCCTGATCGGTGCGCTGATCATGGCCTATAATCTCTGGATGACCGTTCGCGTCGGCGAGCAGGAAGTCCAGATGCCCGTCGCTCTTCAGCCGGCGGAATGAGGAGCTAAAGCAATGTCGTTCTGGACACGCCACCAAGTCTTCGAAAAGAACTCGATCATCCTGATCGTCGGCATCCTGCTGGTGATCGCGATCGGCGGTCTCGTCGAGATCACTCCGCTGTTCTACCTCAAGAGCACGATCGAGAAGGTCGACGGAGTGAGGCCCTATACGCCGCTGGAGCTCGCGGGACGCAACGTCTATGTCCGCGAGGGCTGCTATCTCTGCCACTCGCAGATGGTCCGCCCCCTGCGCGACGAGGTCGAGCGCTACGGCCACTTCTCGCTTGCGGCCGAGAGCATGTATGATCACCCGTTCCAGTGGGGCTCCAAGCGCACCGGCCCGGACCTTGCCCGCGTCGGCGCCAAGTACTCCGACGACTGGCACGTCACCCATCTGACCAACCCGCGCGCGATCGTGCCGCAATCGGTGATGCCGGGCTATCCGTTCCTCAGCAAGACCGAGGTCGATCCGGACGCGATCGCCGGCGACATGCGCGCGCTCAGGATCGTCGGCGTACCCTATAGCGACGAGCAGATCGCCAATGCGGCCGCCGATATGAAGGCCCAGGCCGATCCGGAGAATGCCGGCACCGACGCCTTCAACAAGCGCTACGCCAAGGCCGTCGTGCGCAATTTCGACGGCAAGACCGGCACGCCGACCGAGATGGACGCGCTGATCGCGTACCTGCAGATGCTCGGCACGCTGGTCGACTTCAAGATCTACAACGAGAAAGCCAATCTTCGCTGAGAAGGCATGAACGATGAAAGCTATCCTGACAGTCCATAATCTAGCGTCCGAGCTCGTGACGACGATCTGGACGCCGGTGTTCGTCGCGATCTTTCTCGCGATCATCGCCTACGCTTTTTGGCCCCGTAACAAGGCTGTTTTCGATCAAGCAGCGCACCTGCCGTTGCGGGAGGAGTGAGAGACCATGACCGATCATAGCGAAGTCGATACCGTCACCGGAAAGTCCACGACCGGACATGAATGGGACGGCATCAAGGAGCTCAACACACCGCTGCCGCGGTGGTGGGTGATCTGCTTCTATCTCACCATCGTCTGGGCGGTCGCCTACTGGATCGTCTATCCGGCATGGCCGCTGATCTCCAGCAATACCACGGGCATGTTCGGCTACTCCTCGCGCGCCGACGTCGCGGTCGAGCTCGCCAACCTCGAGAAGATCCGCGGTGACAAGATGGTGGCGCTGGGCGCGGCCTCGCTCGCCGACATCGAGAAGGACCCGGCCCTGCTGGCGCTCGCTCGCGCCAAGGGCAAGACCGTGTTCGGCGACAATTGCGCGCCGTGCCACGGCTCTGGTGGCGCCGGCGCCAAGGGCTATCCGAACCTGAACGACGACGACTGGCTGTGGGGCGGCACGCTCGACCAGATCATGCAGACCATCCAGTTCGGCGCGCGTTCCGGTCATGCCAAGACCCATGAGGGCCAGATGCTCGCCTTCGGCAAGGACGGCGTGCTGAAGGGCGACGAGATCGTCACGGTCGCCAATTACGTGCGGTCGCTGGCTGGCCTTCCGACCCGCAACGGCTTCGATGCCGCCAAGGGTGAGAAGATCTTCGCGGAGAATTGCGTTGCCTGCCACGGCGACGGCGGCAAGGGCAACCCGGAGATGGGCGCTCCAAACCTGACCGACAAGATCTGGCTCTACGGCTCCGACGAAGCGGCTTTGATCGAGACCATCAGCCAAGGTCGTGCCGGCGTCATGCCAGCCTGGGAAGGGCGGCTTGATCCTGCCACCATCAAGGCGATGGCGGTCTACGTCCACTCGCTGGGCGGCGGAAAATAGCAGATCCCGCGGCTCAAAGGATTCTAGCGGGGGCGAACAAAAGCGCCCTCGTTTGAGCTGGATCAAACGGCGCGACGATGCCGGGTCTAGGTTTAATCGCACCTCTTCGAGAATTTCTAAGCGATGAACAAGACCGTGAACCCGAAAGACCTCACATCGGATGACCACAACGGGCCGCTCTACGCGGCTCAAAAAAAGGTCTATCCTCAGAGCGTCTCCGGCACGTTCCGCCGGATCAAATGGAGCCTGATGGCGGTCTGCCTCGGTGTCTATTATTTCCTCCCCTTCGTGCGCTGGAACCGCGGCCTCGGCGCCCCCAGCCAGGCGGTGTTGATCGATCTTCCCAACAGCCGCTTCTACTTCTTCTTCATCGAGCTGTGGCCGCAGGAGGTCTACTACTTCACCGGCCTGTTGATCGTGGCCGCGGTGGCGCTGTTCCTGATGAACTCGGTCGGCGGCCGCATCTGGTGCGGCTATCTCTGCCCACAGACGGTGTGGACCGACCTGTTCTATGCCGTCGAGCGTTTGGTCGAGGGTGACCGGCGCGAGCGGATGAAGAAGGACAAATCGTCCGATCCGCTGAAGCTCGAGCGGATCTCCGAGATCGTGCTCAAGCATTCGATCTGGCTCATGATCGCCTGGTGGACCGGCGGCGCCTGGGTGCTCTACTTCAACGATGCGCCGACCCTGGTGAAAGAGCTCGTCACCTTCCAGGGGCCGATGATCGCCTATATCTGGATCGGTATCCTCACCGCGACGACTTATCTGCTCGCCGGCTACATGCGCGAGCAGGTCTGCACCTATATGTGCCCCTGGCCGCGGATCCAGGCCGCGCTCACCGACGAATGGGCGCTCAACGTCACTTACCGCTACGACCGCGGCGAGAAGCGCACGTCGGTCAAAAAGGCCGCCGAGCTGCGCGCGCTCGGCGAGCAGGTTGGCGATTGCGTGGATTGCTACCAGTGCGTCGCGGTTTGCCCCACCGGCATCGACATCCGCAACGGACCGCAGATGGAATGCATCCAGTGCGGTCTCTGCATCGACGCCTGCGACAACGTGATGACGAAAATCGGCCGGCCGAAGCGCCTGATCGGCTACGACAACGACATCAACATTCAGCGCCGCCAGGAAGGCAAGGCGCCGATCTACCGCATCGTCCGGCCCCGCACCATCGTCTACAGCGCCATCATTGCGGCCATCGGCGGCTTCATGATCTACACGCTGGCGACGCGCAGCCTGCTCGACGTCAACGTCCTGCACGATCGCAATCCGGTCGCGGTCAAGCTCAGCGACGGCTCGATCCGCAACGCCTACACGGTGCGCCTGCTGAACAAGAGCGGCTACGACCGTGTCATCGCGATCGACGCGAACGGTCCGGCCAACGCGACCATTCACGTGATCGGCGTCGATTCAGTGACGCCGGACAGGCCGATGATCGTGATCCCGCGCGACTCCACCAGCGAGCTGCGGCTGCTCGTCACGGCGCCGGCCGAGAACAATACGGAGAAGTCGGTCCCCGTTCGCTTCCACGTCACCGATATCGGGCTCGGCGAGGTCGCTTCCGCCACCGATAATTTCGTCTCGCCTTAAGAAAAGTCTGGAGTGAGCCATGGCATCCGCCCCGAAGCCGCTGACCGGAACAAAAGTCTTCCTGATGCTGGTCGCTTTCTTCGGCCTCGTGATCGGCGTCAACGTCACCATGATGAAGCTCGCGATCGCGACGCTGCCCGGCACCGATGTGGACAGCCCCTATGCCGCCGGCCTGACCTACGACCGCGAGATCTCGGCGGCGCATGACCAGGCGCTGCGCAAATGGAAGGTCAACGCCCATATCGAGCGCCGCAACGACGGCGGCGCCGTGGTCCAGGTCGAAGCCCGCGATGCCGGCGGTCAGCCGATCGCCGGACTGAAATTCGGCGGACGGCT
>NZ_JALBGZ010001279.1:0-954 GCF_023006515.1 Bradyrhizobium sp. PRIMUS42 | reverse complement strand
CCATGCGTCCGCCGGCCCCGATTCCCGTGCCGCAGAGCCCGGCCGCACGGCGTATCGCCGGCGTGCAGCGCGCGCTGTCCGAATTTGGCTACGGAAATTTGAAGATCACGGGCACGATGAGCGGAGAGACCCAGTCCGCGATCCAGAAGTTCGAACGCGAACACAAGATGCAGGTCACCGGCCAGCTCTCCGACCGCCTGCTGCGCGAGCTCGGTGCGGCGATCGGCCATCCCGTCGAATAATTCCCACGCGCGTGCGACGGCTGGCGCTGACTGCGCGGCTGGCCTATCGTTCGACTCATGCGTTTGAAATCCAACATATGGGTCGCGGCTTATTTGCGCCGATGCCAGACCGAGGGCGTGTTCGGCGCGGTGCGCCGTCGCGGTGCCGAGGAGGCGGGCGCGGTGTTCGTGAAGGTGTCGCTGCTGGACGGCCAAGCGATGCTCTACGTGCCGGCCCCGCAGACCTCCTACGACGACGGTCGCCCCGTCGATCGCTTCTTCGTGCCCGTCGCGCCGCAGGCCTTGCCGGAGCATACCATCGAGGAACGGCTGACCAGGGAAATCCGCTTCGATCCGGATGCATGGATCGTCGAGACTGAGGATCGCGGCGGGCGGCATTTTCTGGAACTGGCGAAGACGTAGCTGCTGCTCCGCCGTCATTGCGAGCGCAGCGAAGCAATCCAGAATGCTTCCGCGCAGGGACTCTGGGTTGCTTCGTCGCAAGGGCTCCTCGCAATGACGAGCTTGGAGTTCGTCGCGTGCCCAACGCGTAGCTTCGTAGCCCGGATGGAGCGCAGCGTAATCCGGGGGCGCTACGAGCGACAGGAGACCCGGATTGCGCTGCGCTCCATCCGGGCTACGGACTAAACCGTCTGCGCTACCGCTCCGATGATCCGTCGGTGCCGGTGCGGCGCGGCGGCATCGCACCGGGCTGCACGCCCGGCCGCGTCTG
>NZ_JALBGZ010001278.1:0-954 GCF_023006515.1 Bradyrhizobium sp. PRIMUS42 | reverse complement strand
ATGCCGGCGAAGGCCGCGGCCTGTAGTCCCCCGACGCTTTCGCTGACGCAGGCGATGCGCCAGCGCAGGTTGGCGCGTTCCAGCGTATCGATGGCGTAATCGCGGTAGATGTTGCCCGGCGGCAGCAGCGCTAGCGGGATCGGGCGCTCCTGATGCGCGGCGGATTGCTCGCCCGTCATCCACACCAGCTGCTCGCGACGCACCACCTGGCCGCCGGTGAAGTCGTTCATGCGGGTCACGAGGGCAATGTCGACATCGCCGCGTTTGACGAGGCCGACCAGCGGGGTGGACAATGCACAATTCAGCTCGACCTGAACGCGCGGGAAGGATTTTCGGAACACGCTCAGAATCTGCGGCAGCATGAACGCCGCATAGAGGTCGGGCGTACCGAGCACGACCTGGCCTTCGATCTCCTGCGAAGCCAGCTGCGAAATCAGCTCGTCATGCAACCTCAGGATGGACTTGGCGTAGGTGAGGACGGTGGTGCCGTCGTCGGTCAAGGTCAGCCTGCGGCCACCATGCTCGAACAGCTGCTTGCCGGTAAGCTCCTCCAGCCGCTGCAATTGCAGCGTGATCGCTGGTTGAGTGCGGCCCAGCCGTCGCGCGGTCTCAGTGATGCTGCCGGTCTCGACCACGGAGATCAGCGAGCGGAGCATGCGGATGTCGAGGCTGATGAGGTTCATGAGGGCACTCGTTTCACCCGGTATTATGCAAAATTTGTGCTCAGTGCCTCTCAACGATGACCGGGCGCTGGATCAGGCCGCGGGCCGGCACTCAGTTCAGTAAACAGCTTGCTTGCCGCACTTCGCTCAAGAAGGCCTTGGCGAGGCGCGACAGGGGTTCTGCTTCCGACCATAGCATATAGGCCACCGCCTGCGTCGCCGGCGCGAAGGGCCGCACGACCAGGCCGTTGCCGCCGTTTTGCCGCGGCGAGAAGGGGTCGACCACGGCGAC
>NZ_JALBGZ010001277.1:0-955 GCF_023006515.1 Bradyrhizobium sp. PRIMUS42 | reverse complement strand
CCAGCAGCAGCGCGTCGCGATCGCGCGGGCGCTGGCCATGCAGCCCAAGGCGATCCTGTTCGACGAGCCGACCTCGGCGCTCGATCCCGAACTGGTCGGCGACGTTCTCGGCGTGATGCGCAAGCTCGCCGATGACGGCATGACCATGGTCGTCGTCACCCACGAGATGGGCTTTGCCCGCGACGTCGCCGACCGCGTGCTGTTCATCGACGGCGGTGTCATCGTCGAGCAGGGGCCGGCCAAGGCGCTGCTCAACCAACCCCAGCATCCGCGCACGCAGGACTTCTTGCGCCGCGTGCTGCATCCGCTCTGACCGGTCTCCCCCCATGACTCGCCTGCCTCTGCCGCCATCGCTCTATGCCGACACCGCCGTCGCGCCGGTCGCCACGCCGCCACTCGACGTCGACAAATCCGTCTCCGTCGCGATCGTCGGTGGCGGCTACACCGGCTTGTCCACCGCGTTGCATCTGGCGGAGCAGAGCGTCGAGGCGCTGGTGCTGGAGGCGCAGGAGCCGGGCTGGGGCGCCTCGGGCAACAATGGCGGTCACACCAATCCCGGCTTGAAGCACGACCCCGATCAGATCGAGGCGGACTTCGGCGCCGAGCTCGGTCGCCGCATGATCGAATTCTCCTACGGCACCACGAACTTCACGCATGATCTGATCCGTCGCTACCAGATCCCGTGCGAGGCGCGGCAGAACGGAACGCTGCGCGCGGCCTATCACGCGGCCAGCGCCGCCGCGATCGAGAAGACGGCGCAGCAATGCATCCGCCGCGGCATGCCGGTGACATATCTGAACCGCGAGCAGCTGCGCGAGATGACCGGCACCGACCGCTATATCGGCGCGATGCTGGATACGCGCGGCGGCGATCTGCATCCCCTCAGCTATGCCCGCGGCCTCGCGCGCGCCGCGATCTCGGCCGGCGCCAAGGTTTTTGGCGAGACGCCGGCATT
>NZ_JALBGZ010001276.1:0-955 GCF_023006515.1 Bradyrhizobium sp. PRIMUS42 | reverse complement strand
CACGGCGATGCTGGTTGCGCCTGCGAGCGCGACCTTTCCCCAGGAGTTGTTCGTAAAACTCCGCCGTGCCGGCTGGCCGGTGTCGCCGGCGCTGGAGGGCCGGGTCCAGATCAACGGACGTTCGCTACGCCTGCTCGGGATTGAGCCGGTGACGCTGCCGATCGACGTCGGCAACGCACCGCGCCTTGGCACTGCAGATTTGAGCAGTTTTGTTGCTCCGCCGGGCCGGACATTGGTGGCGCGGGAGACGCTGAGCGATCTGCAGGAGCAGGAGGGCGCAGCGCCTCCGACCAGCGACGGCGCAACATTGCCGCCGCTGCGCGTACTGCCGCAGCTTGTGCCCGACGTGCTCGTGGTCGATATCGGCGTGGCACAGCGTCTGCTGAACAAGCCGGACCAGGTGTCGCGGCTTCTGCTCGGCAAACCGAAGAGCAAGCCTGCGCCGCTGGCAAGCGTCGTCGGCGACCAACTGCAGCTGATCGAGCCAACTGCGGAGACCGAGCTGGAGCGCCTCACCGACAGCTTCCATCTCAACCTCACGGCGTTCGGCCTGTTGTCGTTCTTCGTCGGCCTCTTCATCGTCAACTCGGCCGTCGGACTCGCTTTCGAGCAGCGGCTGCCGATGCTGCGGACGCTGCGCGCCTGCGGGGCCTCGGCGCGGCTGGTCAACACCGTGCTTGTGATCGAGCTCGTGGCGCTGGCCCTGGTCGCCGGGCTGATCGGGCTCGTCTGCGGCTATTTCATTGCGGCGGTGCTCCTGCCCGACGTCGCGGCATCGCTGCGTGGGCTCTATGGCGCACAGATTCCGGGGCAGCTCACCTTACGGCCTGAATGGTGGCTCGCCGGCATCGGCATCAGCATTGCGGGCGCGCTCGTTGCGGCAGCAACGAGCCTGGTCAAGGCGATCAGAATGCCGGTGCTGGCGACGGCGCAGCCCCGCGCTTGGCAGCAGCGG
>NZ_JALBGZ010001275.1:0-955 GCF_023006515.1 Bradyrhizobium sp. PRIMUS42 | reverse complement strand
CGATCCCGACAGCGGCTATCGGCGGCGCCACGCCTCGCCGCCGGATGCAGCAAGCGGCATCGAGATCATCGTCGTCGATCTGCCGGCCGGCGCGCGCGTCTCCTACAGCCCCTGGGGCCGCAACGCCTTCACCCAGCAGCTCCTGATGCTGGAGGGCGCGGTCTGCGTGCATATCGACGCCAAGACGGTTCGCCTGCGCGACGGCGACTGTCTGGACTTCGACGTGATGCGCGCCGTGACCTTCGAGAACGAAACCAGGCAGGACGCGCGCTACGTCATCATCACGCGGCGCGGCACTTCTTACGGGAAAATGTGATGCCGCTGATCGTACGGGACGCAACGCTGGAGGATGCCGGAGATATCTTGGCCATCTACAACCATGCCGCGCTCAACACCACGGCGGTCTGGACCGACGGTCCGGTTGATCTCGATTCGCGGCGCGCGTGGATCCGCGCGCGACGGGAAGCAGGCTATCCCGTTCTGGTCGCCATGAAGGGCAGGGATGTGGTCGGCTTTGCGTCCTTCGGCGATTTCCGTCCCTGGCCCGGCTATCGCCACACGGTCGAGAATTCCGTCTATGTCGACGAGCGGCATCATCGCGCGGGCATCGGCCGCGGCCTGATGGTTGCGCTGATCGAGCGCGCCACGGCGCTGAACAAGCACACGATGGTCGCCGCGATCGAGGCCTCGAATTCCGCCTCGATCGCGCTGCACGCCTCGTTCGGCTTTGCCGAGGTTGGCCGTATGCCTGAGGTCGGCTGCAAGTTCGGCCGCTGGCTCGATATGGTCCTCATGCAGATGCGGCTCGCAAGCGGAGTGAGGCCGTGACGATGCAGATCCGAGTTGGTGACACCTTCGATCCGTGCGTCGTCGCGCTGCTCGATTATCATGTCACGGCGGCGCGGGCGCAGACCGCGCCGGGCAGCGCCCATGCGCTCGATCTGGCGGGCCTTCG
>NZ_JALBGZ010001274.1:0-956 GCF_023006515.1 Bradyrhizobium sp. PRIMUS42 | reverse complement strand
GTGCGCGTGCAGCTGACGCGCGAGCAGGAGCATGCCTGGGAGCCCAAGGGCACCGCGCAGCTCATCGACGTCAATGGCGGCCTGAACGCCGATGGCGGCATCGCCGGCTACGACCTCGCTACGCGCTATCCCTCCAACGCCGCGCCGACGCTGGCGCTGCTGCTCACCGGACGCATCTCGCCCGATCCTGTCGTGCTCCAGATGGGCGACCGCACTGCGATCCCGCCTTATGACTACGACCACATGCGCGTCGTCGCCCACGACATGGCACCGATCGTGCGCGCGTCGTGGTTTCGCGGCGTCTCGGCGCTGCCGAACACCTTTGCGCATGAATCCTACATCGACGAGGCCGCGACCGAGGCCGGCGTCGACCCGATCGAATACCGCCTGCGTTACCTGAAAGACCAGCGCGCGGTCGATCTCGTCAATGCGGTGGCCGAGCGCGCCGGCTGGACGCCGCGCCCGGTTCGCGAGGAGAAGGACGGCGAGGTCGTGCATGGACGCGGCTTTGCCTATGCGCTCTACGTCCACAGCAAGTTTCCCGGCTATGGCGCGGCGTGGTCGGCGTGGGTCGCCGACGTCGCCGTGAACAAGTCGACCGGCGACGTCAGCGTCACGCGCGTGGTTGCGGGCCAGGATTCCGGCCTGATGATCAATCCGGAAGGCGTGCGCCACCAGATCCACGGCAACGTCATCCAGTCCACCAGTCGCGCGCTGATGGAGGAGGTCTCGTTCGAGCGCGGCGCCGTGGCGGCACGCGAATGGGGCGCCTATCCGATCATCCCCTTCCCCGATGTGCCCAAGATCGACGTGCTGATGCTGCCGCGTCAGGACCAGCCGCCGCTCGGCGTCGGCGAGTCCGCGTCCGTCCCGAGCGCAGCAGCGATTGCGAACGCGATCTTCGATGCCACCGGCGTGCGCTTTCGCGAGCCGCCGTTCACACCCGAGCGCATCCT
>NZ_JALBGZ010001273.1:0-957 GCF_023006515.1 Bradyrhizobium sp. PRIMUS42 | reverse complement strand
GGAGGTCGCGGCGGGCGGCCCATCGCCGGGCTTTCGTGACCTGCGCTGGATCAGGCCGGTGCTCGCCGGCGACACGATCAGCTACGTCAGCGGCATCGTCGACAAGCGTATCTCCGCCTCGCGCCCCGGCTGGGGCATCGTGACCGTCCGCACCACCGGCACCAATCAGCGAGGCGAAGACGTCTATTCCATCACCGCCAGCGCCTTCGTTGCGACGCGAGCGAAGGCCGGTTAGATCTGTTCCAGGATGAACGGTCCAAATCAGTGCGCGAGTGTTGCCCGCGCGCTATGGACGCGTTTTGGGGCGGCTGCCATAAGCCTGCGCAACATGGTTACCGCGAAGCAGTTTGTCGGAACCATCGAGTTGCTAACTAATTATGAACCTGTCGCTGTCTATTTGAAACGAATTGGCAGAGACAGGGGACGAGGACCATGGCAGATCGCGGCGCACTCAAATTTGTCGGATTTATCTTCGCGACCGCGACACTGGCAGTGATGCTGGTCGCCGGCATGGTGGTGAAGGGCTATGCCGATGGCGCCTATACCCTGGAAGCCTCGGCGGTCGACGCAAGCCGGTAAGAGTTCGTTAATTTTTCGCGGCCGGCATCCGGCCGCGCCTCAGCGGCTATAGACGAACGCCAGGATGGCGATCGCAACCGCCAACAGCCCGACAAAGCGCAGCATGATTGTGCCGATTTGATTCGGCGCTGGCCTGAGCGGTATCGGGTCCGTGGTGTCGGGCCGAATGCTTTCCATGTGAAATGTCCCCAAGTCCCCGGCCGAACAGGCCACGGGCGCTTGGCATTCGTCGCTGGGGAAGGGCGGAGGGTTCAAAGGCGCACGCCCGTGTCCCGGACGCGCTGCAGCGTGGAACGCTGCTGCGCAGAGCCGGGACCCATCGCGCCGCGCATCTATCATGACCACGGGCCCCGGCTCTGCGGCGCGTCACTGCGTGCC
>NZ_JALBGZ010001272.1:0-959 GCF_023006515.1 Bradyrhizobium sp. PRIMUS42 | reverse complement strand
AACCGGGCGGCCCGTGAGCGTGCCGCCGCCGATGTCATCGACGAGCTCGCCGAGCGTCACGCCGAACGCGGTCTCGAACAGTCCGCCATGGCGGATGTTGCCGGCGAGCTGGATCGGCATCGTGCCGCGGGAGCGGCCCATGCCGAAATCGGCATAGGCCTTGGCGCCTTCGGCGAGGATGAAGGGGACGGCCGCGAACGACAGCACGTTATTGATGACGGTCGGCTTGCCGAACAGGCCGTGATGCGCCGGCAGCGGCGGCTTGGCGCGCACGATGCCGCGGCGACCTTCGAGGCTTTCCAGCAGCGAGGTCTCCTCGCCGCAAACGTAAGCGCCGGCACCGACGCGGACTTCGAGATCGAAGCTGTACGTGGAACCGCCGATCCTGTCGCCGAGATAGCCGCCGCGCCTGGCGGCTACAATGGCGGCATTCATCGCCTCCACCGCGTGCGGATATTCGCTGCGGATATAGATGTAGCCCTTGGTCGCGCCGACGGTGATGCCGGCGATGGTCATACCTTCGATCACCAGGAACGGATCGCCCTCCATGATCATGCGGTCAGCGAAGGTGCCGCTGTCACCTTCGTCGGCGTTGCAGACGATGAACTTTCGGTCGGCCTTGGCCTGCGCAACGGTCTTCCACTTGATGCCGGTCGGGAAGCCCGCGCCGCCGCGGCCGCGCAGGCCCGATGCCGTGACTTCGGTAAGGATCGCATCCGTGCCGAGCGACAGGGCGCGCTCAAGTCCCTTGTAGCCGTCGTGCGCGCGGTAGTCGTCGAGCGAGCGCGGATCGATCACGCCGCAGCGGGCGAAGGTGAGACGGGTCTGGCGCTTCAGCCAGGGGATCTCGTCGGTCGCCCCCAGCCGCAGCAGATGCGGCGTGTTGCTGGCGAGCGCATCGAGCAGGGAAGGCACATCGGCCTCGGTGACGGGGCCGAAGGCGCTCCGGCCCTGCGGCG
>NZ_JALBGZ010001271.1:0-960 GCF_023006515.1 Bradyrhizobium sp. PRIMUS42 | reverse complement strand
GAGCTGGGCATAGTCGGCGCCGTCGCCGGTCATCATGTAGAGGATGGAGTCGACGTCGGAGAACTCGTCGTTGACGACGGGTCCCAGAATGCCCGAGGGCAGCTGGCCCTGAACGTCGACCAGCTTCTTGCGCAGCAGATAGAAGAGATAAGGCACGTCCTTCGGCGGCGTGTTGTCGCGGAACGTCACCTGCAGCGCGGTGAAGGCGGGCTTGGAATAGGTCTGCACCTTCTCGAAATAGGGCAGCTCCTGAATCTTCTTTTCGATGGCGTCGGCGACCTGCGTCTGCATTTCCTGCGCAGTGGCGCCGGGCCAGATCACGGAGACGTTGACCACCTTCACCGTGAAGAACGGATCCTCGGCCCGGCCGAGCTTCTCATAGGAGAAGAAGCCGGCGACGCCGAGCACGATCATCAGGAAGAGAACCAGCGTCGGATGGCTGACGGCCCAGGCCGAAAGGTTGAAGCGCTTCATCGCTCTCTCCGAAAAGACGATCCAGTTGCCAAAAACACGACAGCCACTCCATTCAACCCATCATCGCGAGGCAGCGAAGCAATCCAGGGGGCTGGGCAGATTCTGGATCGCTTCGCCGCTTCAGCCTTCGCATTTGCGCTCGGGCCGAAACTCGCCTCGCAAGGACGTAACTCACTTCCCACGTCGTTCCGGGATGGTCCGAAGGACCAGACCCGGAATGACTGGGATTAAAACGACAGTGACGACACGATCCGCACCCGCTGGCCCGGATCGAGCTTCTGCACGCCGAGGGCGACGATCTTGGCGCCCTCTTCCACGCCGCTGGTGATGACGACGTCGCTGCTCTCGTAGGACTTCACCACAACCGGCTTCAGCGTGAGCGCGCCGTTGTCGTCGACGACGTAGAAGGACGGCTTGCCGCCTTCGTTGAACAGCGCCGACAGCGGCAACCGCGCGACGCGCTCGGTGGCCGCGTCAGACAGCGTC
>NZ_JALBGZ010001270.1:0-964 GCF_023006515.1 Bradyrhizobium sp. PRIMUS42 | reverse complement strand
GCGCGCGTGCGCGACCGCCTCGGCGTCGACCTCCCGCTCCGCGCCCTGTTCGAGACGCCGGTCCTCGCCGATCTCGCGCAGCGGATCCTGCCCGACGATTGGGAAGAGGAAACCGTGCCGATCTAGCGTCGGCGGATGACGTCGTTCCGAGAGGGTGTGCGACAGATCAGAAGTCCAAGCGCGTGAAGGTAGGTGGACAGCGATGGGATACGAGGGGGCTGTGGCGGAGACGCTGGAGATCGAGCGGGCGGAGCTTCTTGCTCTCTTGATGAAGGCTGGCGCTGCGAGTGCCGAGCCGCAGTTGCGCCCGCGCGATCATGCGGATCCGGCTCCGTTGTCCTTTGCGCAGGAGCGACTGTGGGTGCTCGATCAGCTTCAGCCGGGAGGCAGCGAATATAATATCCCGGTCTTCGTCCGACTGAACGGCGAGCTGGATCAGGTTGCGCTGGACCGCAGCCTGGACGAGCTGATGCGCCGCCACGAGACGTTGCGCATGCGCACGGCTGTAGAGGATGGCGAGCCTGCGCAGATCGTCGAACCGCATGTGGCGGTCGAGCTCGTGCAACTCGATCTAACGGAGCTTGCCGGCGAGGCGCAACAGTCAGAGCTGCGTCACCAGTTGGCGGAGTTCACCGGAAAGCCGTTCGACCTGGCGGTCGCGCCACTGTTCCGCGCTGCGTTGCTGAAGCTCTCGGAGCAGGATCATGTGATTCTCCTGGTGCTGCACCACATGATCTTTGACGGCTGGTCGCTGGGGATACTCATTCGCGATCTCAGCGCGCTTTACACGGCTTACTCCCGGGGCACTGTGCCCTCCCTGCCGCCGCTTGCGATTCAATATGCCGATTACGCAATCTGGCAGCGCCAGCGCCTGCAGGGCGCCGTGCTGGAGCGCCAATTGTCCTATTGGCGGTCGCGCTTCTCCGGCGTGCCGGCGATGCTCGATCTTCCGACCGACCGGCCG